>JAJFLS010000314.1 GCA_021772595.1 Opitutales bacterium | reverse complement strand
CAAAGTGGTCCAACGCGCTGCCTCTGAAGATAATAGTCTTTGTCTTCATCCTCGCCGCAGCGGTCGTTTCTGGAGTGACCTATTACTTCACTCCCGCCTATACTCGAGTCGGCTATGAGCCGGTGCAGCCGGTCGCCTACGATCACAGCTTCCATGTAAGCGAGCTGGGATTGGATTGCCGCTACTGCCATAGCAAGGTCGAGGAATCCGGTCATGCGAACATCCCCGCGAGCAGCACTTGCATGTCTTGCCACAGCATGATCAAGACGGACAGCGAGCTATTGGAGCCAGTCCGCGCGAGCTATGCTTCGGGCGAACCCATTCCATGGGTACGCGTCCACGAGGCTCCCGACTACGTTTACTTCAACCACTCCGTCCACGTGAATCGAGGCATTTCCTGCGTCGAATGCCATGGCAAGGTGAACGAGATGGAAGTGGTCAAGCATACCGAGTCGCACAGCATGGGCTGGTGCTTGGAGTGCCATCGCAATCCGGAAGAAAGTATTCGTCCTGTCGCTGAGGTGACCAATCTCGATTGGGTTCACCCGGGCGGCAAGAAAGGCCAGATCGAAGACGGCTTGAAGTTCGTCGAAGAGTGGAACGTTAACCCTCCTCAAAGCTGCTCAGGCTGCCACCGATGAAACCAATTAACTCCTCACCCTCCACCAAGGCAGAGCAATCCGGACCGCGCTACTGGCGCAGTCTGGACGAGATGTCCCAGTCGCCCGAGTTTCTCGAACAAGCCCAGCGCGAGTTCGGCGTCGAAGCTTCGGAAATGAATGAAGTGGACCGCCGCCATTTCTTCAAGATAATGGCCGCTTCCTTCGCCATCGGCGGACTTGGCTTCTCCGGTTGTCGTCGTCCCGAGTCGCGCATCCTGCCACACTCGAAAGCGCCGGAATCGCAGGTCCCCGGCCAGCCGCTCTACTACGCGAGCTCCTTTTCACTACGCGGCGAAAGCCTGCCGATCCTCGTCGAAACCCACGCGGGTCGTCCGACAAAGATCGAAGGAAACTCCGACTTCAAAGGCTATAATGGCGGCACCGGGATGAAAGCCCAAGCCTCCGTGCTCGAGCTGTATGATCCGGACCGCGCGGCGCGCTACACCAGAAGCGGCGCGAATATTTCCAAAGATGAAGCGCTCGACGTTCTCGGTGAACTCCGCAAGTCTTTCGGCACGTCGAAAGGCAAGGGCGTCGCCGTACTGACAGAGAAGTCTTCCTCGCCGACTCGCCTTCGTTTGAAAAAGGCTTTCCTCCGCGCCTACCCGAACACGATGTGGGCGGAATACGAGCCGGTCGAAACCGGAAACGTGAAAGCGGCCGCGGCTGTCGTAGCCGGACCGAACCTGGAGCCTAAGTACGACTTTTCCGGCGCGGAACGCATCTTGAGCGTCAGCGGCGATTTTCTGGGCGACGAGCCCGGGGGCCTGAGCTTCAGCAAGCAATTCGCGGACGGGCGACGCGTTCGTTCCTCGAAGGACCACATGAACCGGCTCTACGTGGCCGAAAGCGGATTCTCGATCACCGGCGCGATGGCGGATCACCGCAAGCGTCTGGCGAGTAGCCAAATGACCGCGTTTCTCGCGGCGGCCGCGCTTGAGATCAATCTCGGCGTCGAAGGCGAAGCGCTGGAACCGATATTCCAAAAACTTTCCGCAGGACTCGATGCCGGTACGAAAGAGTGGATCGCCAAAGCGATGGCGGATCTGTCTCACTTTAAAGGCAAGAGCCTCGTCTACGTTGGCTCCCAGCTGAGCAAGGAAGCCCAAGGCATCGCTCTCCTCATCAACGAAAAACTCGGCAACCTCGGCAAGACGCTAAGCCTCGCCGAAGTGGAAGCCGATTTGTCAGCGACGATCCAAGAGCTCGTCGAAGCCATCGATTCCGGATCCGTGGACGCGCTGCTCATTTCCGGCGGCAATCCTGTCTACAACGCGCCGGTCGAACTCGATCTCGGGTCCAAGCTCGATAGCATCAACACTGTCGTTCGGCTCGGCTACTACTACGACGAGACGTCCGAGAAATCCAAATACCATTTCGCTCAAGCCCATTACCTGGAGTCTTGGGGCGACGGACGGACTTATGCGGGTGATCTAGTCGCTCAGCAGCCGATGATCATGCCGTTATTCGACGGCATCTCTGAAATCGAAATGCTCGGGCGTTTGGCCGGCGAAGAAAACGCGGATGGCCACAGCCTGGTCTACTCGACCTTCCAGAAGATCGGCTCCAAAGGAAAACGCGCCTTCGATAAATTTCTCCACGACGGATTCGTAAGTGATTCCGGATACACGGCCAATCGTTCCTTGATTTCCGGAATGCGACTTGCCGAATCGCTAGCAAGCGTCGAGACGCCCGCCGCGCCAACCGGCAAGGACAATCTCGAAGCCGTCTTCGCTAACGACGCCACCGTCGACGATGGTCGCTACGCCAACAATGGCTGGCTTCAGGAATGTCCGGATCCGATGACCAAGATCACGTGGGACAACGCGATCTACGTAAGCCCGCGTTTCGCTCAGGAGTTGGACATCGTCTCCGCGGATTCGCTGCTAAAGACCTTAACAGGTAAATCTATCACGCGAAAGAATCCGAACAAGGTGAAAGACGGCCGGTCTTACTCGCCGGTCGGCAGAGTGACCATTGGCGATCGCGAGATCACTGGCGGCATTCAAATTCTCCCCGGTCTGGACAATTACTCGATCATCCTTCCGCTTGGCTATGGCCGTTCGAAGACAGGTCGCATCGGAACTGGTTCCGGCTACAACTCCTATGCACTCCGCACTTCGGTTACGCCGACGTTCGCGTCGGGTGCCAAGCTCGAACTGACCGGCGAACATATTCAGCTCGCGAATACGCAGGAGCACTCGTCAATGGAAGGCCGGGCGATTATCCGCGAGTCCAATCTCGACGACTACGCCTCCGATCCGGAGTGGGTCGGCAAAATGGGCATGGAAAGCCATTCGCCTCCAGTGTTGGGCAAGGACACGGGAATTTCGCTTCAAGACCGCTCGATTACGACGCCGCGTGGAGGTTCAATATACGAGCATCCCGACTACAAAGGCGTGCACCAATGGGGCATGTCGATCGACTTGAACGTCTGCTCGGGCTGCAACGCTTGCGTTATCGCCTGCCAAAGCGAAAACAACATTCCAATCGTCGGACGCGACCAAGTGCGCCGCGGCCGCGAGATGCACTGGATCCGCATGGATCGCTATTTCTCTTCCGGCGAAACGACTGACCTCGCCGCGATCCCGGAAGATCCGCAAGTCTCGCTCCAGCCGATCGCTTGCATGCACTGCGAAACGGCTCCTTGCGAAACGGTTTGTCCGGTCAACGCGACGGTGCACGACGAAGAAGGACTTAACACGATGGCGTACAACCGCTGCATCGGCACCCGCTACTGCGCGAACAACTGCCCTTACAAAGTCCGCCGCTTCAATTTCCTCGATTACCAGCAGCGTCCGCTCGACCGCCTCTACGAAGGCCCGCTTGCCCCGAAAGGCATGCCGGAGCTTCTTCAGATGGCCCAGAACCCAGACGTGTCAGTCCGCATGCGCGGGGTGATGGAAAAGTGCACCTACTGCGTGCAGCGTATCCAGAAAGCCAAGATCGCCCAGAAGGTGAAGGCGAGGGACAGCAACGACGTGAAGATTCCGGACGGAACGATCAAGGTCGCTTGTCAGCAGGTTTGCGCGATGGACGCGATCGAATTTGGCGATGTCAAAGATCCTCACAGCAAGGTTTCCGAGCTCCAGGCAAACGAGCGCAATTATGCGGTTCTTGGATACACCAATGCCCGCCCTCGCACGACCTATCTTGGCAAGCTCCGCAATCCGAATCCGGAAATGCCGGACTATCACGATCAACCGCTCACCTCGGTGGAATACGCCGCGGGAATCCCGCATCATGGCGCCGAATCGGGCGGACACGACTCTCATGACGACCACGGTTCTGAAGCAGCTCACTCTGATTCCCATTCTGAAAATGGAGGAACGCACTAATGGCTAGCGCTCACTCAATTACAGCCGAAGTGAAACCGGCGATCCTCGATGAGGTAAACCCGGTAGACATCCCGCGTCCCGCGCTGGTTGGTCACAATCGGAGCTTCAATTGGATCACCGAAAAGATCTGCGGTATTGTGGAAGAGAAGACGCCGACCTGGTGGTGGGTATGCTTCGTTCTCGCTTGCGGCTCCGCCTCCTTCACCGTGATGGGTCTCGTCTATCTCGTTGCCACTGGCACGGGCGTTTGGGGCTTGGCCAATCCTGCAAACTGGGGTTGGGCGATCGTTAACTTCGTCTTCTGGATTGGTATCGGCCACGCGGGTACATTGATTTCCGCGATTCTCTGTTTGCTCCGGCAAAAATGGCGAACGTCGATCAATCGAGCGGCGGAAGCGATGACCATCTTCGCGGTGGTCTGCGCTGGGATTTTCCCGGTCTTCCATGTCGGCCGCGTCTGGATGGCTTGGTTTTTGTTTCCGATCCCCAATGCGAACGCGATCTGGCCGAACTTCCGGTCCGCTCTTCTGTGGGATGTATTCGCGGTTTCGACTTACGGAACGGTATCGGTATTGTTCTGGTATGTGGGGCTCATTCCTGACTTGGCGAGCGTCCGCGACCGGGCGAAGAACAAGATCCGCCAATTTCTCTACGGAATCTTCGCCATGGGCTGGCGCGGTTCGAATCGCCAGTGGAGCAACTACGAGATGTGCTACCTCATCTTGGCCGGGCTTTCCACGCCGCTGGTACTTTCGGTTCACACGATCGTATCCTTCGACTTCGCGATTTCTCTGCTTCCGGGCTGGCACACGACGATCTTTCCCCCGTACTTCGTCGCGGGCGCGATCTTCTCCGGATTTGGCATGGTGTTGACGCTGATGCTTCCGCTTCGCGCGATCTACCGTCTCGAAGATCTGATTACGCAGTACCACATCGATTGCATGACCAAGATCATCTTGGCCACCGGTACGATGGTGGGCTACGCGTACACAATGGAGTTCTTCATCGCTGCTTATGGCGCGAACGACTTCGAGATTTTCGCCTTCGTCAATCGCGCGTTCGGCAATTTCGCTTGGGCGTACTGGATAATGATTTCCTGCAACGTGATTTCGCCGCAGCTCTTCTGGTTTAAGAAGGTACGACAGAACACGGCGATGGTTTGGGTCATCACGATTTTCGTCAACATCGGCATGTGGTTCGAGCGCTTCGTCATTGCGGTGACGACCTTGACTCGAGACTTTGTCCCGTCGAGTTGGGGTTACTTCTCGCCGACTATTATCGACATCTTCACGTATGTGGGGACGTTCGGAGTATTCTCGGTACTCTTCCTTCTATTCCTCCGCTTCCTGCCTCTCATGGCGATTGCGGAAATTAAAGCCGTCACTCCGCAGGCGGATCCTCACAAGCACTAATTTAAAAGCGAAACATCTCCGACAATGGCTAAACAACACGGACTTATCGCTAAATTCGATACCCCTGCCGGCATCATGCATGCGGCAGAGAAGGTGAGAGATGCTGGCTTCAAAAAATGGGACGTCATCGCGCCGTTCCCGCTCCATGGCTTGGATACAGCGATGGGCATAAAACGCTCGCCGGTGGGCCGCTTCACAATCGTCGGCGGCACGATCGGACTCGTTTCGGGCATGCTTATGATCTGGTTCACTAGCGCCTCGGATCTCAGCCTTCCGTATATGGAGGGCTACCAGCTGATCGTGGGCGGCAAACCATTGTTCAGCCCGCAATACGCGTTTCCAGTTGCCTATGAAATGACGATCCTCTTTTCGGCCTTCGCGTCGATTGGCGGAATGTTCATCCTCAACAAACTCCCGATGCACTATCACCCCGTTCTCAAGTACAAGGACGTGGCGGCCAGCTCGGACGATACATTCTTCCTGTACATCGAAAACGAGGATCCGCAGTTCGACGAGGACAAGACCCGAGCGTTTCTCGGCGAGCTCGAGCCGCTTGAAGTAGGAGAACTGGAGGAGTAGTTTCCATGCGTTACGTATATCTAATTTTTATTCTAGGCGTTGTCGGGACCTTATCGATCCTCGGTCCTCGCGGCAGTAAATCGACCAAGCCACCGCTTGAAGTGTTTCCAGACATGGACCGCATGCCGAAATATCATCCGCAGGCGGAAAGCGCTTTCTTCGCGGATGGTCGGACAGATCGCTTGCCTGTCGCCGGCACCGTCGCTCGCGGCGAGTATTTGGAAGACAACTACCTTGGCACTGGCAAAAACGGCGAGGCGTTCGGGAATGGCTTTCCAATCACCGTCAACAACGAAGCGATGGCGCGGGGCGAAGATCGCTACAATATCTACTGCGTGGTTTGCCACGGCGGAGCGGGCGACGGCGACAGCATCACGAAGCAGTACGGTATGCTCACCGTTGCGAATCTCACCGACCAGCGTTTGGTAGATTACACAGACGGACAACTTTACGACGTGGTCAAAAATGGCAAGGGTCTGATGTTCGGTCTCGCGGATAGGCTTTCGGTCGAAGACCGCTGGAACGTAGTGCTCTATGTTCGCGCTTTGCAGCGCGCGGCCAACGGCACTGCGAATGATTTAACTCCTGCTAAAAGAGAGGAGCTCGGACTATGAGCGCTGATTTCACACCCAACCCTAAGAAATGGCTCCTCATCGGAGCGGCAGGATTGATCGTTTCGCTGATCGGCTTTTTCGTCGATACGCAAATAGCCGCCTGGTCTTATCTCATCGGTCTGATCTTCGTAACCTCGATCGCCATCGGCATGTTGTTTCTGGTGATGATGCATCACATCTTCGACGCCGAGTGGTCGGTGATCGTGCGCCGCCAAGCGGAGCATTTTATTTCGGCGCTGCCGTATTTGGGGGTTTTGTTCGTCCCGCTGTGGGTTCTGACTTACATGGGAGGAGATCAAGGGATTCTATGGCTTTGGATGGACCATACCGCGTCGCTTCACGGTCATGGAACCGTGGGTACGGATATTCTTTATCTGAAGAAAGCCTGGTGGCTTTCGGAAACTTTCTTCTGGTTCCGCGCGATTTTCTGTTTCGCCGTGTGGTCCTACTTCGCATGGGCATTCCGTCGCAACTCGATCACGCAGGACGAGGACGGTTCGCCGAAGCACACGTATTCAAGTCGTAAGCATGCTGCTGCGGGGCTGATTCTGGTCGCGCTCACTTGGACAGCCGCATCGTTCGACTGGATCATGAGCTTGGAGTACCACTGGTTCTCGACGATGTTCGGGGTCTGGATTTTCTCCAGCGCAATACGGGCTGCACTCTCGGTCATGCTTCTCACCTGCGCCTATCTCGTGGCGAAGGGTCCGCTTAAGGGGATTTTCAATACGAAGCATTTGCACGACGTCGCGACGCTAGCGTTCGCGTTCACCGTGTTCTGGGCCTACATCACGTTCTCTCAATATTTCCTGATCTGGAACGCGAACATTCCGGAAGAAACATTCTGGTTCAACGATCGCGAGCAGGGTCTCTGGTGGCCGATCTCGATGGTCCTAATTTTCGGATATTTCCTCTTTCCGTTCCTCTATCTGCTGCAGTTTCCGCTGAAGGTGAATTACAAATCGACGACATTCATCGGAAGCTGGTTGCTCATCATGAATCTGGTCGACGTGTTCTATAACATTCTGCCCTCGCTGAAAGACTCCCACGGGGAGCCGTTTCAATTGTTCTCAGAACCGACGAACGTGATCTGGTATATCTCGGGAATCGTCGGGGCGGGAGGAATTCTCCTTTGGGCCTACTGGTCGAGCTTCGCGAAAACGAAGATCATCCCGATCCGCGATCCGCGTATCCAGGATTGCCTGAACCACAACCATCACTAATCGACAGAACGATGAGCCAAACCGCGAAAACTCCAACACGCAGCGCCTTCCCGGTGGTGGTAGCCATTTTGGGAGCGTTCCTGATTTTCTATTTTCTTCTCAATGTCACGTACTTGAATTCTGACGACGCTCCAGCGGAGCCCGCAGTTGAGCGTCCATCGCTGGCTGAGAATCAAGCGCGCGCGGCAGATAAGCTGGCCAACTACGCAGTTGTCGATGTAGCCGCTGGCAAAACGCGATTGTCGATCGATCGAGCCAAGGAGTTGGTCGTCTCTGAGAATTCCAAGTAGCCTGGTCGGGTGAGGCTTATCGAATTGGATAAACGAAAATGAATTTGATCAGCAATATCTGTTCTTCACTTTGCTCGAGTCTCGAGGGCGACGCGAAGAATCGCGAGACACCGCGAGCGATCGACGAATCCATCCGGCTGCCGTTGCTTGCCTTGATCAAGTCGGCGGCTATCTGGATGCTGATCGCGACTGTCTTTGGGCTCATCGCTTCGATTAAGCTGCACACGCCGAGCTTTCTCAACGATTGCCCGGTACTCACCTATGGAAAGGTCGAGCCGATTTTCTGGAATACGCTCATTCTGGGTTGGCTTTTCAACTCGGGTCTCGCGTGCGCCGTATTTCTTTTGGGGCGTCTCGGAGGCAGACCGCTTGGTCAGGGGATTTTTCTGACGATTGCCGTTTCGCTTTGGAATACCGCAGTCGTCGCGGGCGTGATTGGAATCATGATGGGGGGTCAGCTTCCCTTTAAGTGGCTCGAATTTCCGCCTTATATCGCTCCGATTCTCTTCGTTGCGTTTCTGGCGATTGGAGTATGGTGCGCGATGGCCTTTCGGGATCGGGCGAATCGTTCCACCTACGCATCGCAATGGTGGATACTAGCTGCGATTTTCTCGTTCGCTTGGATTTATAGCGCGGCTCAAATCATGCTCGTTTGCGCTCCCGCTCAAGGAGCCTTTCAAGCCTTGGTCAATAGCTGGTATGTGGAAAACGTATTCGGACTTTTGATCGCGCCGCTGACGTTTGCGACGATCTACTATCTCATTCCCAAGACTTTGGGGGAGGCCGTGGTGGGCTATCGTTATTCTGGAGTCGCTTTTTGGACCTGGATTTTCTTCGCGAGTTTCGCGGGTGTGGCGAAAATGGCTCACGGGCCGATTCCCGCTTGGGTGGTGTCGCTTGGCGTGATTGGTTCGTTCGGATTGCTGCTGCCGACGACGACGCTCTCAATACAATTTCTCTCCAGTCTGCTATCTCGATTCAGCAAAATTTGGGATACCGTCTCGGCCCGCTACTTGTTGGTCGGCTGCGTCGTATTCACGATCGTGATGCTGTTCAAGATTTTCGGTTCTCTACGCGGATCGCTGGACGTGGTGCAATTCTCGATTTTCGATTCGGGGGTCACTCAGCTTGCTCTGTTCGGTTTCGCGGGACTGGTTTTTACTGGCGGGGCGTATTTCATATTGCCGCGTTTGCTGAACAAGCAATTGCCGTCCACAACTTTGATAGACCTGCAATTCTGGGCTCAGGTGATGGGCTTAGTTCTCATTTCGATCGGCCTGATTTCTGGCGGAATCCATCAAGGCGAACTGATGAATGGTAGCACGACTGACATGCTAGTGGTGGTCAATACGATGAGAGCCAGCTTTTTTCTGACTTCCATGGGCTTGTCGTTTCTGCTCGTGGGAGCGGTCGCCTATAACGTCACTTTTTTCTGGATGATCCTGTCGGGTCGGACGGAAGAGGAAACCTCAACCGCTCTCATCGAAGAGTCGCCTGAATTGGAGTACACGGCTTCATGAATCGAGGACCTTTCATATTTCTAGGAATGTTCGCAATCTTGGCGGTGTCATGGACAGTTGTCTTGTACAAGCCGACTCAGCAGACCGGTCGCTTGGCGGCGGTTTACGATGAGGCGCAAGGCGGAGTTTTGCCGCGCGGGACAAACGGAGCCGCGGAGCAGGGCAAGGCCTTGTATCAAGAGCTTGGTTGCATCGCGTGCCACACGCAGCAGGTGCGGGTCGCATCGGGCTTCGATCTGGAACGCGGGTGGGGCTCTCGCCAGTCCGTCGCTCGCGACTATATCGATCAGACTCCCGCTCTTGTTGGAAACACGCGCCTGGGACCTGACCTCACGAATGTCGGGCTGCGACGTCCGGATGCCGATTGGCACCTAGCGCATTTCTACAATCCGCAGATTGCTTCAAAAGGCTCTAACATGCCTGCGTTTCCGTATCTTTTCGAGACGCGCGAAATCGTTGGCGAACCATCGGCTCGCGCATTGAAGTTGCCTGGAACCTTCGCTCCTAAGGACGGATTTGAAGTGGTTCCGACTCGAAAAGCTGAAGCATTGGCTGCATACATGACTTCGTTGAAAGTGGATTACGATTTGGCTGAAGCGCCTAAGTCCAAAGACGCTATGGCCGAAGAATTGGCCGTAGCATTAGAGAGTGCAAAATGATGAGTGACGAATCTCAACAACACAATTTGCCAGGGGTGGATGAAGGCAAGGCGAGTGACGAAAGCATCGTCAAAACGCATGCCCGCATCCGACGCGAACCTTCGAATGGGTCACCGGTACTGTTTTTCACAAGCTTGGCTCTGATCACTGTTTTGGTATTCAGCTGGTTCTACCTGCGTCGCTACATGGGCGAGAAAGAACCGCAGATGTACCTGCATGAGCGCGAGGATATCGCCTTGTATCGGGATTGGCAGGATCGGCCAAGAGGACCGATCGTTTACGACTACTACGCGATCGGCGAGAAGCTTTACACGCAGATGGCCTGCGTCGGTTGTCACCAAGCAAATGGCGAAGGACTCGCAGGACAATTCCCTGCGCTCGCGGGTGCGAAGTACGTGACGCATGAAGATCCTGCGTTGCCGACGAAAGTGATTCTAGCAGGTTTGACCGGTCCGGTTACCGTTAAAGGCAACGAATTCAATGGCGTTATGGTAGCCTTCGGTGCTGGTATGACGGACGTTCAAGTTGCTGGAATCGTAACTTATATTCGAAAGAACTGGGGCAATGAAACCAGCGAGGTAACCAATGACCAAGTCGCCGCCATACGCGCCGAAATCGGCACACGAGCTCCCTACACGGCTGCCGAGTTGAAGTCCTATTTTGAGTAGGGAAATCTGTCACGGAAGCTCTCAATCGACCTTTTTTATCTAATCGAGATCTTGCGCTAAAGATAGTTTTTGAGGTAAGACTCAAAAATGAAATCCGACGAATGTACATTCGAGTCTTTGTGCGATACTCCCCCGCCTGAAGAGCTCCCTCCATTGGATCGAGAAACCCCAGGGCCAGATATCGAATGGAATGATGAAACTCGGTTCTGGCGCGAACAGGGATACCTTAAGCTGTCGAACTTTATGCCAACTGAGTAGATCGATGAATACGTGAAGGATTGTATCGATCGCGAAATTGCTCCTCACGGCTGGTCTGAACCTTGCCCATTTACTCATGAGCCGCTGATGCGAAACATTGGATGCTATAGACCATTGATGGATAAGATTGAAATGCTGATTGGAACACCGATGGGTTTGAGCTTGGCATTGACAGGTTGGCGTTCCACTTCGCGTACGTGGTATCAAGACGACTATCTCAATCCTCCTTATGTTCAATTGTCATTATGCGGCGGTTTGGTGTGCTTTGGACGATGTCCATCCCGATAGTGGATTGTTTGAATTCGTCCCGGGGTCTCACAACTGGCCATTGATGCGTGGCGAAAAAGTTCGATCGAAATTGTCAGAGGCCACTCGCGGTGATCCCCTGTGGCCGTGTGAAGCTGAGAAATTCGTGACGGGTATCTTTGATCGAAAAATCCAGGAAACGGGTTTGCCGATCAAGTGTTTTGAAGCGAAAAAGGGCGACGTATTGATTTGGCATGGTCGTCTTGCCCATCGCGGATCGATTCCGAATGATCCTGAATGGGAGCGGCGTTCGCTAATCACGCACTATTCGTCAATCGTCAAGCGAATCGATTTGCCACGCTATAAGCGGCATACGAGCGGTGGTTGGTATTTTCTACTAAGCGATTCGGTAGAGCGATAGTCGCTATTCCCAAGCAGATGGGCTATCGGTTGGGCTGCGAAAGCTCGATCGAGCGGGCTACGGCGGCTTCGATTGCGGTATCCAGAATTCCTGACCAATCGCTTGTTTTTAGATTTTCCAGCAGAGCGTGCGTTACACCGTTGGGTGAAACGACTTCGTCGACGAGCTCGGATGGGGCTTGTCCCGTTTGCTTCATCAATTCGAGGGAGCCGATGCCCGTTTCGGTGGCAAGCTTGATGGCGAGTTCGCGTTCGAGGCCGCGTTTTTCGGCGGCTCGGGCGATGTGGTCGATGAACTGGAAAAAGACCGCTGGGCCGCAGCCGCTGACTGCTGTGACGATGTGCATCTTGGATTCTTGAATTTCGTAGCAAGCGCCTAACGCGCCGAGCAGCGTTTCGACTTGCTGCCGGTCTTGGTCGTTCGGAGCTTTTTGAAAGCAGTAGGCGCTGACGCCTTTGCCAATGCGGGAAGGCGTATTCGGTATGACGCGCACGATATTTCGAGCGGTGGGAAATGCGGCTTGGTGAGACTCGAGCGTCCGTCCGGCCAGCACGGTGATGATCAGGCGATCTTCGGCGGCCGCGCTCTCTTCGCTCGTGATCGTATCCAAATGCTGGGGTTTGAAAGCCAGCACAACCGTTTGAGAATTCTTTATGAGTTCAATCCGGGAGTTGGCTAAGCCGATTCCGGTTTCATCTGAAAGCGCTTGAGCGGTTTTGCCTGACCCGGAAACGCAGATCATTTCACTCGGGCTGAGGATTTTCTTATTTAGCAATCCGAGTGTAATTGCTCGGGCGAGATTGCCTGCTCCTATAAAACCGGTTTTCATTTAGATTAAGTTTCTTCGCTTTCCAAGGGGTGGGTGAAGTGGACCGTGATGCCGTCTTCCTCTCCCGATTGGATCGAGATGTTGCCGCCGAGCGTGCGTATCGCATGTCTGGCTACGGTAAGACCCATCCCGACTCCAACGGTGTTTTTCGAGCTCACGAACGGTTCGAACATGTGCTCTTCGACTTCCGGATCGACTCCGCAGCCATGATCCACCAGGTCGAATTCGACATACGCTCCGTCTTTCGAACGTCTGACTTCCAGTCGAATCGGGCGCGTATTCGTATCCATCGAATTGTAGCTTTCCCAAGCGTTAATGATCAGCTTGGAGAGTCCATCTTCGAAGGCCTCGATGTTTGTCCGAATCGATTGGATATCGAGTTCGTTGACGATCTCGATATCGATGTGATGCCCTTTATCCTCTTCCGCTCTGTGGAGGCTTCCGGCGATCAAGCGGTCGACCGGAATCTGGTATAGAGGGAGTTTTGTGGTAAAGGCTACGGTGCTAAGCTGTTTGATGATCGCCACGATACGATTGCTCGCGCCCTCGACGCGTGTGATGTTCATCAACACTTTTTCCGGGTCTTTGTGATTCACTTTGGCGAGTTCCAGGTAACCCATTACCACGCCGAGCAAGTTGTTGAGGTTGTGGGCGATGCCTTGGGTCAAAGCGCCGATTGTGGCGGTGCGTCTGGATTCGCCTAGGCGTCGGGTTAGCTCGATGTTCTCTTGATTGATCGCCAGGTAATTCAGTTGGGCGCGGACGCGAGCGATCGTTTCGTCAAGATCGATCGGCTTGGTTATGTAGTCGACGGCGCCGGCTTCGAGACCTTCCAGTTTGCCTTCTTTGGAATTGTGGGCGGTGACGAAAATTATGGGGATCGTTTTGGTTCGCTCGTCTTCTCTGAGTTTCTGGCAGACTTCGAAACCGTCCATCCCCGGCATCATGACATCTAGAAGAATGAGGTCGGGAAGCTCATCTTTCGCGAGGGTCAGACTCTCGGGACCGCTGCTAGCGGCGAGCACTCGTATGCCGTCCCACTCGAGCTTTCGTTGGAGCAGCTGGATATTGACCGGCTCGTCATCGACGACGAGGACTGTACGCGTTGGTTTCGGAAGCTCGGTCATGGAAGGGGTTTTATTGTAGCTAGAATTGGATGAGGCGGCGCATCATGGATGCTGTAATTCGAAGGCTTTGACGGTGTTCTTCATCAAAATGGCAACTGTCATGGGTCCGACTCCTCCGGGAACGGGGGTGATGCGGGAGGCAATGGGCGATACTTGTTCGAAGTTCACGTCGCCGACTAGTTTGTATCCGCTTTTTCGAGATGCGTCTTCAACGCGATTGATTCCAACGTCGATGACCACTGCGCCTTCTTTGACCATGTCTCCAGTCACCATCTCCGGCCGGCCGATCGCGGCGACGAGCACGTCGGCTTGTCGCGTGATCTCTTTCAAGTTTCGCGTTCGCGAATGACATACGGTGACGGTCGCGTTCGCGTAAGGATTTTTCTGCATCGCGAGCAGCGAGAACGTTTTTCCGACGATGAGGCTTCGGCCGAGGACGACGACGTGCTTGCCTTCGAGGCTAATCCCTTCGCGTTTGCAAATCTCGATGATCCCGGCGGGTGTGCAGGAAACGAAGCCTCCGGAATCTTCTTGCACGACGCGTCCGGCGTTCACGACGTGGAAGCCGTCGACGTCCTTGTTGGGGTCGATCCGGTTGAACGCGGCTTGCTCG
>JAJFLS010000313.1 GCA_021772595.1 Opitutales bacterium | reverse complement strand
GCCCAACCAGTGAGCTACGCCCGGGCATGCCAGTCTTGCCAGAATTTTGGATGGTATTCTCTTGCGGACGTCGCGAATGAGAGATTTGGAGTTGTCTCCAGGAACAAGATTTGAACCGAAAAGGTTTGACGGAGCGAAGCGGAGAAGGGGAATCGCGAAGCGATTAGGGCGAAGCCCCCGCAGGCGCAGCCGGAGCCAATCCTGTTTAGATTGTAGGAGCGGCTTTACCCCGCGATAGTTAACTGTGGATCGCGGCGTAAAGCCGCTCCTACAATTTTATGTCGAGCGACGCCGAGGACTACAGCAGACCGCTTTCCTGGAAGCTGTAGAATCCGTCTTGGTTCGGGTCGAATTTCGGGGCGCCGATGATGACGTGGTCCAGGAGGGCGATGCCGATGATCTGGGAGGCTTCTCGTAGTTGTCGGGTCACTTTTATGTCGGCGGCGCTTGGGCTGGGATCTCCGCTGGGGTGATTGTGGACGCAAATGATCGAGCTGGCTCCGTGGCGTATCGCTTCTCTAAATACTTCGCGTGGATGAACGAGACTGTTGCTGGCTGTGCCGGAGGTGATCTCGTTTGTCCGGATGAGTCGGTTCTTTCGGTTGAGGCTAAGCGTCCAGAATTTCTCGATCTCGAGTCCGATGGCGCGCGATCGCATGAGCGAGTAGACGAGGCGCGGTTCGTCGAGAATCGGCTGAGCCTCTTCCTGGCTCGCGAGGACGCGTCGGCACATTTCAACTACGGTAACGAGTTGGAGTGCTTTTACTTTGCCGATGCCTTTGATTTTGCTGAATTCGTTGTCGGTCCAGCGGACTAGCTGGGATAGCGACCCGGCTTCATTGAGAAGGGAGGCGGCGACGTTGAGCACGTTGTGGCCTTTGCTGCCGCTTCGCAGGAGCATGGCGAGGAGTTCGACGTCGCTAAGCGCGGCGGCTCCGAGGCGTTGGAGGCGTTCTTGAGGACGTTCGGTCTCGGCGAGCTCCATGAGCTTCGAGTTCGCGTTCATTGGCTAGGGTCGGTGGCAGGGGGTGGTTTCGATCGCTAGAGAGTTGGCGGACGCGATCGGAGAGTTGGTCCGTCGAATGTGGGGTTCGATGCGGTCCGTTTCAAGCGAAATTGAGAGGACGCTTATTCAATTGTAGGAGCCTGCTTGCACGCGATTTTATTGGAAGATTATCGCCTGCAAGCAGGCTCCTGCAAAAAAAATTGTGCGGTTAGTTGAAGCGGCGCACGTAGCCGTCGCGGCGGAGGCGAGTGAGCTGGCGGTCTTGGGCTTCGGTGGCCATGTCGGAAACGAGCATGCTGGCGATGCTGTCGCGTACTTCTTCTAGATCGACGTAGCCTTCTTCGCGTTTGTCTTCGGCGAAGAGAATGAAAATATTGGTCTTCAGCGTGACGGGCTGGCTGTAGCCGCCGGCCTCGAGCGCGAACGCGATGTCTGAAAGTTCCGGTATAAGAGCTTTGCGTTCTACCCAGCCCCAATCGCCGCCTTTTTCCTTTTTGGAGTCCTGGCTGTGCTTTTTTGCGAGCTCGGCGAAATCGATGCCTTCTTCGAGTTGGCGGATGATTTCGGCCGCGCTTTGTTCGAGTATGGCGGGGTCTTCGTCAGCGACGCGAGCGAGCCGGATGAGTCGGAGATGGATGGCTTCGGGCTCGAAAAAGTGCTGCTTGTTCTCGTTGTAGAATTCTTCGACCTTCACCGGACTGACGAAGCTTTCCGATTTGGTCATCTTCATTCTCATGAAATTGACGATCATTTCGTCGCGGATTTCTACGTCGTATTCTTCGGGCGTTTTTCCGATCGACTTAAGGAAGGCGAGAAACTGCGAGCGGTCGCCGTCGAACTGGGTGATGATCCGTTCGTCGACTTCGTTGCGGATGTAGCTCATCGGGATTTGCCCCTTGTCCTCGTAAAACTGCTTCACGATCAAGACGTTGTCCGTGAGCGTCTGGATGATCTGATTTTCGGCCTCGTCGAGGAGCTCGCCGAATTTGACGGGATCGCCTTCTGCTTGGGCCTGAATCTGGGCGAGCAGGGGAGTGATTTGGCGGCGAACATCTTCGCCGGTGATGATCTTATCTTCAACGATCGCGGCGATGCCGTTGGCGTAGCGGGCGTTCTCCAAGAGGTCTGAATCCTCGTCGCTGGTTTGCGCGAAAAGCGCGTTTGGCAGGAGCAGGAGAGTGGCGAGTAGAGTGTTTCTAATCATGTTAGGTCGAAAGTGCGGTAGATAGATCTATGGGGTGTTAGCGAAATTTCTCAAGAATACAATGATTTCATTGAGCCGCTTCAAAGCGTTATTGGATTTCAAGCGGGGAAATCGGCTTCCAAGCTTTATGAACTCATCGGATTTCCCTCGATTCAAGCGGCATTTCAGACGGTTACCCTGCGATTCGACTGACAAAACGCGTTTTTGTTCCGCCAGGGTTCGAATCTCGGCGAGGCGTATGAGCGCTTCGACTTCGGGAGGATATTTCCCGAATCGATCGACCATGTCGGCCTCCAGTTCCCGAATCCGCGCGGGGCTCTCGGCCATGGCAAGTCGCCGGTAGAGGTCGATGCGCAATCGCGTTTCCTCAAGGTAGCTGGAAGGGATGCGCGCCTGCATAGGTTCGCATTCGCCTTCCTTCAGATCGATTCGTTTGAGAACCGTGTAGCCGTCTTCGTAGCGGTTGGCCTTTTCGATCTGCCCTTCGCCTTGGTAGATGAAATCGAGTTTCACGTTCGCCCGAATCGTCAACGCGGAGTCTTCGCCCTTCAGCCGGGCGATGCTTTGCTTTAGAAGCTGGCAATAGAGCTCGAAACCGATGCCGACGATGTGGCCGCTTTGCTCGGGACCGAGGAGGTTGCCGGCGCCGCGCAGCTCCAAATCGCGCATCGCGATGCGGAAGCCCGCTCCGAGCTGGTTGTGCTGGCGGATCGCCTTCAGCCGCTTTCGAGCGATGTCCATGAGTCGCTTGTGTTTGTGAAGCAGAAGGTAGGCGTAGGCCTGGCGTTTGAATCGTCCGACGCGCCCACGAATCTGATACAGCTGTCCGAGGCCGAAACGGTCCGCGCCCTCGATTATGATCGTATTGCAATTTGGGATATCCAGCCCGGACTCTATAATAGTGGTGCAAACGAGAACTTGATAGCGTCCGTCGACAAAATCGACCATGACTTGCTCGAGTGCTTTCTCGTTCATCTGGCCGTGTCCGATGCCGAACGAGATTTCCGGCATCAATTCCCGAAGTCCAGCCGTGACGGTATCGATAGTCTGGACACGGTTGTGGAGATAGAAGACTTGGCCGCCTCGGGCGATTTCCTTGCGAATGACTTCGATCACCAGCTTTTCGTCGTAGCTTTTGACGATTGTCTGGATGGGTTTCCGCTCGAGCGGAGCGGTTTCGATGACGCTCAGCTCGCGGGCTCCGGTTAGTGCCATATAAAGTGTTCGCGGGATCGGAGTGGCCGAGAGCGTGAGAATATCGATCGTCTCGCGCCATTGCTTGAAGGCTTCCTTGTGCTTGACGCCGAACCGCTGTTCTTCGTCGACGACGACGAGACCGAGGTCTTTGAAGGAGACGTCTTTTTGAATGAGGCGATGCGTGCCGATGAGAATGTCTACCTTTCCGCCCTTCGCGGATTGGAGGATTTTCTTGATTTCCCTGGGACTGCGAAAACGGCTCACGAGCTCGACCACGATTGGATAGCCCGCCATGCGGTCGCGGAAGTTGAGAAAATGTTGTTGAGCGAGAATGGTAGTCGGGACGAGAATGGCGACTTGCTTGCCGTCCATGACGGCTTTGAACGCGGCGCGAATGGCGACTTCAGTTTTGCCGTATCCGACATCTCCGCACACGAGGCGATCCATCGGCTTTGACTTCTCCATGTCGGCCTTCGCGTCGGTGATCGCCGTCATCTGGTCGGGCGTTTCTTTGTAGGGGAAAGCGCTTTCGAATTCGAGTTGCCATTCAGTGTCGGCGCCGAATGCGTGGCCTTCGCCCAAGTCGCGTTTGGCCTGGATTTGGAGCAGCTGGGCGGCCAGGTCGAGGGTGGCGCGTTCGGCGGCCTCGCGGGTTTTTGCCCAGCGATTGGAGCCGAGCTTCCCGAGTTTGGGCCGTGTTTTGGTGATGCCGACGTAGCGGCTGACGAGGTGCGATTCCTGGAGCGGGACGTGAAGCAGGATCTCGTTGTCGAATTCGAGAGTGAGCACCTCGCGAAACTGACCACCGATCTCCACTTTCGTGATACCGCGGTAGACTGCGATGCCGTGCTGAAGATGGACGATGAATTCGCCTTCGACGAGTTCGGCGAAATCCAGAAGCTGATCGATCTGGGACTGGGCGACGAGCGCCTTCTTCGGGCCGGTGACTTTCCGTTGTCGACGCCGTCCGAAGAGTTCGGTTTCGGTGACGAATACGGCGCCTTTTGTATCTTTAAGAAGCGGCCAATCGAGACTGCCGAGGTTGGGCCGGAAATGTATCCGGAATCCTTGATTAACGTCGCCTTCCCAGAACAACGGATCCAGGCCTTCAAGCGACTTGGATTGGGCGAACATCTCTTTGATCCGATTTTGATCGCCTACGCTGGGGAGTATGAAAACGATCCGTTCTCCGGCTTTCTCCCATGCGCGAACTTGTTCTAGAAAACGGATCCGCGCCGCTTGCTCGTTGGCAAGCCGTTCGTCGGCGAATTTGGTTTCGTCGGGAAAGGAGCGATAGTAGGAGAGCGATTCCGCTTCGTAAGTGATAGTGACGGCGGAGTTCTCTTCGGTGTCGAGATCGAGATCGGAAAAGGTGGTCCAGGAATCGTCTTTCCCTGATCGGCTTTTCAAAAGGCGTGTCCAAAAGGCGCCTACGCTTCGATCCTCTTCGAACGCCGAGTCGCTGTCGATAGATTCGAGCATTTCGTCGGGTTCAATGATGGCCCAAGCTAAGGACGCGGGCAGGTAGTCGATGATGCCGTTTGGCGAGGGGTCGATTTCCAGGCGGGGAGAGGCTGCGATCGATAGGGTTTCGATTGCTTCGCCGGATCGCTGGGTTACGGGATCGAGTTCTTTGATCGAGTCGATATCGTCGCCGAAAAAGTCGATGCGGTAGGGCTTGTCGGCGGTTACCGGATACACGTCGAGAAGGCCGCCCCGTTTGGCGAATTGTCCGGGCGCTTCGCAGAGGCCTTCGTGATCGTAGTCGAGCGCTTCGAGATCGTTGATCAATTTCGAGAACAAATAACTCTGTCCGCTTCGGAGGTCGATCTGCCGCTGGGCCATTCCCTTCGGATCGGGGGTGGGCTGCGACAAAGCGCGCGGGGTGGTTACGATGACGCGTTGTTGGGTGTCGTCGGCTCGGCTGATCGAGCTGAGCACGGCGATGCGTTCGCTGCCGGATTCGAATTGAGCAGATACGTCATCGCTTGAGGCATTTAGTTCGGGAAAGTGGATACATTCGAAGCGCGTGTCGGAGACGCCGGAGTTTTCCGCGAAAAACTGAAGGTCCGCGGTCCATTGCTCGGCGAGGTTGGCGTTTCGTGCGATGACGAAGCGCAGCGGTTTGCGTTCCTTTCGCGCCCAGTCTTCGAGAATCGGGCAGAGGGCTTCGGAGCTGACGCCGATCCGCCGTTCCAGCTTACTGGCGTTCGAGGGAAGCAGCGCCGAGCCGAGAGCGGTCATTTCCGTTTCTTAAGAACGGCGAGCGCTTTGAGCGCCGCTTTTTCGGCGGCCTCTTTTTTGGCTCGTCCTTGGCCGATGCCCAGGCACTCGTCGTTGCAGAAAACGGAAACCTCGAAGATGCGGTTGTGGGGGTAGCCTTCGGTGTTTGTCGTCTCGTAGCGGAGCGCGTCGTTGCCGTACATCGGCTGGATGAGTTCTTGAAGAGCGCCTTTCGGGTTTGCGATGACACCTTGTTCGACGGGGTCGGATTTCAGATTGTCGTAGAGCTTGAGGATCAAGTCGCGGGCGGTGTTCCAGTCGCTGTCCAGGTAAACGGCGCCGATGAGCGATTCGAAGGCGTCGCCGAGAGCGGAATCTCCCTCGCCGACGCCGGCGTTGCGTTCGCGCTGCTTGAGCAGGATGAATTCGTTGAGTCTGAGGCGCCGGGCGATTTGAGCCATGTAGTCGCCGCGCGCATAGCCGGACCGAGTGCTGGTGAGCACGCCTTCGCGCTCATCGGGGAATTTGAAGTAGAGGGCCTCGGTCAAGACGAGCTGGATGACGGCGTCGCCGAGGAATTCAAGGCGCTGGTTGTTGTTTATCTGATCCGAGGCGCCAAGAAGATAGGAGGGGTGGGTGAGGCCTTTGACGAGCAAGCCTTTGTCTCGAAAGGTGTAGCCCAGCGATTTCTCGACTTGCTTGATCCGCTTTTTCGGCATTTCCGAAACCAGTCGCGCAGTGTCAGGTTCGCTGCGATGGGAGTCGGATCTGTTTTTGAAAAGGCGTTTTAGTGTTGAGGCGACCATAGATGGGCGGGGAGGCGTTTCGGCTGCTTAGGGATAAGCAGCCCTACCTTTCGGTTCGGGAAAGAATGATTGTTCTGGCGAAAGTGGCAAGACGGGGGTGAGGACGAATCGACTACTTGAGCTCGAAGCGCTTGATTAGCTCTTTGGCGAGTTTGCGGTAGGCGGTCGCTCCGGGGTTGGTCTTGTCGTATTCGAATATCGTCTGGCCGAACGAGGGGGCTTCGCTAATCCGGACCGTGCGCGGGACGACGGTGTCGAAAATCATTTCGGGGAGATTGGAGCGGACTTCTTCGACGACTTCGCGTGAGAGTTTGGTGCGAACGTCGAACATGGTCATTATGATGCCGCCGATTTCGAGGCGGTCGTTCACGTCGGCTTCGTGGAGGCGTTCGACGACGCTGAGGATCTGGCCGAGTCCTTCCAGGGCGAGATATTCGCATTGGAGGGCGACAAGCAGGAAGTCAGCAGAAGCGAGGCTGTTCATCGACAACATGCCGAGGGCAGGCGGGCAGTCTATGATGATCACCTGATAAGCGTCCGAATCGATGATGGGTTGGATGGCCGAGGTGACTTGGCCGAGGTGATTGTCTTTTTGGGAGAGCTCGATTTCGGCGGCGGCCAGATCGACTTCGGAAGGGAGCAGGCTGAGGTTATCGCGGCCGGTCTCGATAATCATTTCGGTCGCGTCTCCGTCCTCCATGAGGGCAGTGTAGATGCTGCGACCTTCTTCCTTTTCGAAGCCGAGGCCGCTGGTGGCGTTAGCCTGAGGATCGAGATCGATCAGGAGCGTTTTAACGCCTTGGTCGGCGAGTCCGGCCGACAAGTTGACGGCGGTCGTAGTCTTGCCTACGCCTCCTTTTTGATTCGCGATCGTAAATACTTTGCACGCCATCTTGGCGGCGTTTTATGAATCAATTTTGTCCCAAGGCAATGGCTAAAAATAAGAGGCGACAGTAGACTGCTCTGCCATTTTCTGTCTCCTGCCCAATGACTTCGCTTTGGAGGTTGCGCGATCAGATCTTCCACAATGAATAGACGGAAACGCTGGCTTGATCGAAAACTGACTTTCTACCCCGCTTCGACCGTTTAAATTACAACGTTGTAATTTAAACGGTCGAAGCTGCTGATTGCCATTTCCGGTTATCGGTCGTGCGGGAGCTAGAAAAGGAGACGCCCGACCCAGTTGCCTTTGCGCGGAGAGGCGAATGAGCAAGGCGCGGTTCTTATCGGGTATCAGTTTGCTGAACAGCCTAGGTCGTCTACGCTCGAATCCGGATCGAGGAGCTTTTTCTTCAAGATTTGGTAGGTGCAGCTGAACTCGTTTTTCGATTGGGCGATGCCGAGGTGGGTCCCTTTTATGACCAGGTACTCGCCAGTGAAAATGTTGCTCAGGTCCTCCGGGCGCACGACCTTGTCGTCATTTCCGAACAATACTAAGTTCTTGATCCGGCGATTCTCGCTGGCTTCCACGATGTTGATCCACTTCGCGTTTATGTCTTTAATTTTCGTGGAGTTCATTGCGTCTTTTGCGAGGTTGCTCAAAGCGAAATAGAAAATTGAGGCGAAGAATTTCTTTATCGGAGGCGGTGTGAAAGTGTCCTTGATGTGCGGCGTGCCGATGAATAGCACATGTTTCTCTCTGAGCTGGGGAGGAGTCTCGGCTTCCAGGCGATTCAGAAGATAGTCTTTTGTAATGATGCCTCCGATGCTATGCGCGACGATGTGGACGTCCTCATAAGCGGCGAGTTTGTCGCTTTTAAGGATTCTGCCTAGCTCCGCGGCCGTTTCGCGAATGTCTCCGCCTGTATCCAGAGAATCGAACACGTAGACGTCGAATCTTTTTAAGGACTCGTCTTTGTCCAGAATCGAAACTAGGCTGTCCCAGGTTTTCTTGCCACCGAGCCCCGAAACGAATACGAGAAGGGATCCGTCGTCGTTGTCATTGTCGACAAATGGATCATCCGCTTTCGCCGATTGAGAGAGCAGTAGAGTGGCGATCGTTGTCGCGATGTGGAAATTGAGTTTTCTCATACAAGGTGAACTAGAGGATCGTTCAAACGGCTCCTAGCGCAAAGAGCGTAATTGATACGCTCAAGATGGTTAGTTGGATTAGCGATGCTACGATGAAAACAATACCCGACAAGACCCAACTTCCGTAAAATTGATTCTTGCCATCTTGGATAAATCGAAAAACTGCAGTCAATATCGTTCCAATCGCCAATATGATAACCGCGCCTCCAATCGCTTTTTCAAAATTGGACGTAGATTCCAAGGCTCTGTATTTAGCTATGAAATACAGAATTGGAATAGACCAAAGAGATAGCATCGATGTGATCGTCCCAAAAAAATAACAGCTTGAATCGAGATGTTGAACCATGGTCGATCGTTTGCTCGTAATTTTGGAAAGCAGCTCGTTAATCTTGGCGGAAAATCCGACTAGCAGCACGAGCGGAGCTACGAGAAACAAGGCATCGGCAATCTTTAGGGCGAATGCGGAATCCGCGATCGAATCGTGGTAAACGACGATTCGATTGATCGCCGCTTTGAACTCTTCGGATATCCAATTCAAATCTTGGAGTTCCTTAAGAACTCGAAAGTAGCTGAGCGAAAAAAG
>JAJFLS010000312.1 GCA_021772595.1 Opitutales bacterium | reverse complement strand
GCTGGACACAGGAGGAAATCAAGGTCCTCACCGGAAACTCCCCCGGCTACGTCTCCCGCATTCTCAAGGCACTGGAAGAGGCCGGCTACGTCCGCAAAGACGCTTCCGGCAATCGGACGGCTCCCGCCCGCTACCAAGTGGTCGATTTCGACGCCCTTCTCGACGCGTGGGTTCAAGAAGACGATTTCCGCAAGCGGGTTGATGTCCACGAATACTCGATTCTGGCGGACTACCCCGAGAAAATCGCTTCCGAGACGCGGGATGCGATTGGGACCAGTCAGATTGCTTTCACCCAATGGTTCGCCGCTTGGGAACGAAAATCCCACACCACACCTTCAGTCGTTTCGGGATATGTAGGCAAAGAAATCATCAGTCGTTTCAAACTCGGGCGCCGCGTCGATTCCGGCGGCAATCTCTGGCTGCTTGTTCCCAAAGACGAAGGTGTCTTCCAAGCTACTCAAGTCGTCCGCGAATACTGCTGTGTGAGCGACGCCCAAATCTACCTCGATCTCATCAAAGCCGGACTCCGGGGACCCGAAGCCGCCCAAGAGCTACGCAAGAGCGACACCTTCGCCCGATGACGAAATTCGAACACTACCAAGACTACCCGAGCGGAAGCACAGAGATGGCGGAGAAAGCCTTGCTGACTGCTTGGGACAGCCTGGCTGCTTTCGAAGACGATCTGGTACTGGTGGGGGGTCTGGCAATCCGCCACCTGACTCATCCACCCAAAACCGGTCTCCAAGGGCCTGTTACGCTGGACGTCGATTTCGGTATCCAAATCGCCGCAAGCGGAGGCATGTACGGCTCCATCCGCGATACGCTCGCTTCCCATGGGTTCAGATGGGAATACCAACGCTTCGAGAAACTCGTTGAAGGAACAACGCTCTACATCGATTTGCTGACCGATGACGCCAAAAGCGATCGGGGCGCAGTCCGGGTCGACGAAATGGAAGTCAGCATCATGCCCGGCATTCATCGAGCACTGGAAGTAAACCGCCGCATGGAAATTTCGGGTAATCTGATGATCGGTACGCCCACCACGCAATCGGTAAAAGTCGCCGAGGTCGGACCCATGCTCGTCCTCAAACTCAATGCCTTCGGCGGTCCCACCGGAAGGAAAGCGGGCAAGGATGCCCACGACGTCCTCTATCTGGCCATGAACTACCTCGACGGCACCGCCAAAGCCATCGAAGGCTTCCGAACCGAAGTCGACACCAGGAATCGGGAAGGCCGGTTTGCCCTCACCAGCCTTCGGGATCACTTCCTCGATCCCAACGCCCAAGGTCCCATGTCCTGCGCAATATTCCGCCTCGGCACGAATCACCTGCAACAATACTCCGAAGAATCCCTCCGCCTTCGCCAACAATATGTAACCTTGGCCGAGGCCCTACTGCATGGAGACTAAAACGACCGAGCAATGACCAATTCCGAATTCATAACCTTTTTTGATCAAGTATTATTAAATCAGATACCTGCTAAGAATCGTTCCCGAATTGCCAACTATTGGAAACGGTTCGGCCAAGAGAGGAACCTCTATTTAACGGATGATGAAATTAGAGTATTCGAATCGTTATTCGGTAGCGTTCAGTATGCCGCAGTAGGAGCTTTCAACTGCTACAATCATTTCGCCTTTCGTTTAGACTTTTTCAGAGAAGCCCAAAAAGATCTCTTAAAGACGTTGATTCAGCACGAACTGATACATGCAGACCTAAGATCCGATGATACGATAGAGAGTCACCTTCAAAAACGCTTACTCAGCGAATCTAATACGATCAGTGACCCAATAACCAACGCAATGCATAAGGCACAGGGTCATCGACTTGAGCTATTCGAAGAAAATCGAGTGGAAAATATCAATACCGTATGGGGTGGAAAAGAAGACTCACTTCGGATTTGGATAAAGAATAAAGAATGTAATCTTCAACAAGAGCAATCCAACTAACGTTCCTTCACGGTCTAATATCTTCAAACCACAGTGTCCGAATATCTCCATGTAGAAAAGCCCTTCCTTGACCAGCTAAACGCGCTGGGCTGGACCGTAGTCGATCAAGGTTGCGGCGTGATCCCTTCGGATACTGCGGGGAGTTTACGCGCCGGGTTCCGAGAATGGATTCTTCCGGACGTATTTCGCGACTCGATACGATCGATCGCCAATCAAGACTGGCTAACTGATCGACAGATCGACGATTTGAAAGCCCAACTCCTCAGGCAACCCAATCGCGCGCTGCTCGAAGCGAACGAAACCGCTCAAGGCCTTTTTCTCAAAACCCAGGTTGATCGCAACGAAGTCACTGGCGAGGAAGATCCCGTAGTCCAGCTCATCGATTTCGCCAATCCGGAGCGAAACCAGTTTCATGCAATAAATCAGTTTCGCGTGGATACGCCCGGCTGCGTGAAGCAATTCATCATCCCCGATATCGTTCTCTTCTTAAACGGAATTCCGCTTGTTGTCGTCGAAGCAAAGATTGGCGATTCGAATACTTCAAACCCAATGCACGCCGCCTTCGTGCAACTCCTCCGGTACCGCAACGGCCGTCCCGACACCAAGGCAGCGGGCCTACGCGAAGGCGAAGCGCGACTTTTCTACACTAATCTCCTTCTCATTCGCAGCTGCGGCGAGAAGGCGGATTTCGGAACAATCACTTCCGAACCCGAGCACTTCTACGCTTGGAAAGATATCTGGCCCGAGAGAAATAAAGCCTACACGCCGCCTCTAGGAATCGAACGCGAGCAGGAAAAACTTATCCAGGGGCTTCTCGCTCCCGCTACTCTTGTCGATATCTTGCGCTCCTGCACGGTATTCATGGATACGGACTCAGGACAGCGCATAAAAGTCGTTTGTCGCTACCAGCAGTACCGCGCGGCCCGCAAGATGATCGAACGACTCCGCAATGGCGCTACGCAAGAAGAACGCTCTGGGGTCGTCTGGCACACCCAAGGAAGCGGCAAGTCGCTCACCATGGTCTTCGTCGCCCGCATGCTGAGAGCCTCTGCAGATCTTAAAGATCTCAAAATCCTTTTAGTAAACGACCGGGTCGCTCTCGAGGATCAGCTCGCTCGTACCACTAAGCTGATCGGCGGCAAAGTAAACGTCATCGCAAGTACGGCTGAGCTACGCGAGCATCTCAGTACCGCTGCCTCGGATATCAACATGGTCATGGCCCACAAATTCGGAGAGCGAGACGAGGTTCTTCCGTCTACAATTGCTAACGCCTTGTCCAGTAGCGAAGACTCCATCGCTGAAGAACCACTAATGGCCGCCGAAGGGGGGACGATCTACGGATCAATACCTTCGAGCGTTACTTTCGGAATCGTCAATGAATCGGAGCGCATCCTCATCATGATCGACGAGGCCCACCGCACTCAAGGTTCGGATCTGGGAGACAATCTCTTCGAAGCCTTTCCCAATGCGACCCGAGTGGCATTCACGGGTACACCGCTGATCACCGAACAGCATGGCAACAAGCGAACGGTAAAGCGCTTCGGCGAATACATCGACACCTACAAGCTGATGGATGCCGTACATGATGGCGCTACGCTGCAAATCCTTTACGAAGGCCGTACTGCCGATACAGCGATCACAGACAAACACGGCTTCGATACGAAATTTGAAGACCTCTTTAAAGAACGCAGCGACGAAGAACTGCTAGCGATCAAAAAGAAATACGGAGCCTCGGGCGATATTCTAGAAGCGGAAAACCGCATCGAAGCAATCGCCAAGGATCTGGTCGACCACTACATCGACAACATTCTACCCGACGCCTTCAAAGCGCAAGTGGTCTGCCACTCGAAGCTCGCTGCTATTCGCTATCAATATGCAATTAGAGCCGCGCTTCTCGAACGAATCGACCAGGAAAAGCTGCAACCAAAACCAGATGAAGCCCTGATCCGGCGTATCGCTTTTCTCAAGACGGCGGTTATCATCTCGTCGGATGCCACCAACGAACTCGCGACGATTATCGAAGCCCGCAAGGAAGCGAAGCGTTGGAACGCCGTTGAGAACTTCTGCAAGCCCTTCGATTTAAAAGATCCAGGCGAGGAACTGACCGGTATCGCGTTTCTCGTGGTTTGCGACATGCTTCTAACCGGCTTCGACGCCCCGATCGAGCAAGTGATGTACATCGACAAGAAGCTGAAGGAGCACAACCTGCTTCAAGCGATTGCTCGCGTGAATCGAGTGAGAACGAACAAACATCGCGGCTTCATCGTAGATTACATTGGCCTGGCCAATAACTTAACTTCGGCTCTTTCGATCTATTCCAAAGAGGATCTACAGGATATTCAAAGCGGATTGAAAAACATCCTGAGCGAACTGCCCATTCTCGAAGAGCGCTACCAACGTTTACTTCAGCATTTCAAATCCGCAGGTATCAGCGAAATCAAATCCTTCGTGAAAGGCGAGTTGCCTACGCCGGAAGCGGAAGTCGCTCTCGTCCACAAAGCGGTCGGCGCCTTGAAAGACATCAAGCGGCGAGCCGACTTCGACATTTATCTGAAAAAGTTTCTGCAGAGCCTTAACCTCATCCTACCTAGTCCAGCTGGACATGCCTATCGGGGAATCGCCCGCAAGTTCGGTTACCTTCTTCGGATGGCGAAGGAGCGCTACAAAGACGAAACTCTCGACATCGCCGATGCAGGCGAAAAAGTGCGAGCGCTCATCAATGAGCATTTGATCGATCTCGGCATCAATCCGAAGATTCCGCCCGTCGAGTTGCTCTCGGACGACTTTCTCGCTCACGTAAATCGTCACTCGAAAGGCGACCCCGAAGCAAAAGCCAGCGAAATGGAGCATGCGATTCGCAAGCACTGCACAGTCAAATTCGATGAAGACCCAGCCTTCTACTCGAAGCTCAGCGAGAAACTCGAAAAACTAATTGAACAGCATCGCGATAATTGGAAAGCGCTTGCCGAAGATTTGGAGAAAATTCGTGACGAAGCGATGGAAGGAAGAAGCGAATCCGCCGAGGGGCTCACCAAAGAGGCAACTACATTCTACGACCACGTGCTACAGCTAGCCTATAACAACTCAAGCCCCCCGATAGAAGACGAAATTCCTCTAAAGAAACTCATGCTCAGCATTGTCGCGCTACTTCAAGACACCATTGACGTCTTGGATTTTTGGAAAAAGCCAATCGAAGTGAAGAAGCTTCGAGGCAATATCGATACGGAAATCTTGATTGCGAATATTGCGGCCCTCGCGGCAAAGCACGAACGGATATCGGTCGAAATCGTCAAGCTTGCCGAAAAACGACACGACAGTCTATTAAGATGAAGAGCAAAGCCGAAGTAATTCCCTACGAAGTAATCCGAAGTCGACGGGCTACTGCAGACATCATCATCGAACGTGACGGCAAAGTTCTCGTTAGAGTGCCGGATTGGATCGATGACGAAAGAGTTTCCGACATCGTAAAGTCGAAACATTTTTGGATCTATCAAAGTCTGGCCGAATGGCGTGACCTGAACGCTACCAAAGTTCTTCGTGAATATAAAAACGGCGAAGGCTTCTTGTATCTTGGACGATCCTATCGCCTAGCGCTCGTCAGCAATCAAAAGGATAGCCTGATGCTTAAGAATGGACGCTTCGTGTTGCTGCGCGATCTCGTCGAAACTGGAAACGAAAAAGTAGTTCAAGAAGCGTTTAGAAATTTCTACGCAAGTCGCGGATTGGAGCGAATTCGAAAACGTGTCGATTACTTCGCTCCAAAAGTCGGCGTAAATCGAAACGAGATCGAAGTTCGCGACATCGGCTACAAATGGGCGAGATATTCACCTAGCGGCAAGCTAACATTTCATTGGAAATGCATGATGGCGCCGCAGTCGATCATCGATTATATTGTTGTCCACGAGCTTTGCCATTTCCACCATCTTGACCACGCAGAACCGTTCTGGAACGAGGTCGATAAAGTGATGCCGAATTATCGCGAGCGAAAAGAATGGCTCCGCAAGAACGGCGCTGGCTTCGACCTATGAAAACGCTAACTACAAGTTAAACGCGAAGAACCAAAACGGTATTGTTGCGGGGCTCGGCTTCATACTAAGCGGGATCCCACCACCACGACCGCCGCCAAGAACTAGTCTTCAACGGCATCAACCTAGATCGCGAAGCCCTCAAAAACCAGATAGACGCCTGCCTGGTGGAGTAAGGCAACGGCTCATCTACGATCCAGAAGAGAAAATCCCAGAATGGTAGCGAACGGGT
>JAJFLS010000311.1 GCA_021772595.1 Opitutales bacterium | reverse complement strand
GGCAGCTTTGCGGTACGCGTGGACTTATGGCGAAGCCGTCGGGCGAAATTATCGAACGTCCGATTCTGTCTTCATTCCGTGAAGGACTCACCGTACTAGAGTACTTCATTTCGACTCACGGCGCTCGTAAGGGGCTCGCGGATACTGCGCTCAAGACTGCGGATGCGGGTTACTTGACTCGTAAGCTTTGCGATGTCGCGATGGACGTGATTATTACTGAAGACGATTGCGGCACACGCGATGGTATTTGGAAGCGAGCGATTTTCGAAGGTGACGACGAGATGGTGAGCCTTCGCGAGCGCGTTGAAGGACGCTGCTCTTGCGAAGATGTTTTCAACCCTTCTAATCCGGACGAATTGGTCGTCTCTTCTGGCGAGCTGATCTCAGAGCAGACCGCTCAGAGGATCGAAGATCTTGGCATCGAGCGTTTGAAGGTAATGTCTCCACTGACATCTTCGGCCAATTACGGTATTGACGGAAAATCTTACGGAATCAATCCCGCGTCCAACGATCTCGCGAAACTGGGCGACTCAGTAGGCATCATCGCTGCTCAGTCGATCGGCGAGCCGGGAACGCAGTTGACGATGCGTACCTTCCACATTGGAGGGATCGCGAGTTCGGTTGTTACGGATCCGCGAATCATTGTTCGTAATACGGGTCGCGTAAAATACCGCGGTTTGCGCTTGGTGCATATCGAGACTCCGGAAGGTCCAGTATTTATCGCCTTGAATAAGACGGGCGCCATCCAGGTTATGGACAAGAACGATCGCGAACTGGAAGCCTACGATGTCGTAGTCGGTTCTGTGATTCGTATCCAGGATGGGGAGACGATCGAAGCAGGAGCGGTTCTCGCTAGCTGGGACCCGTACAATATTCCCAACCTTTCCGAAAAAGCCGGTACTGTTAAATTCCGCGATATGATTCGCGGTGTTACGATCAAGAAGGAACTGGACGAAAGTTCTGGCCGGATCGCGACCGTGATCATCGAGCATAAGGAAGACTTGAATCCGTCCGTCGAAATTTGCGACGAAACGGGCAAGATCCTCGCGGTTTACAGCATTCCAACGGGCGCTCAAGTAGCGGTTGCTGAGGGCGATTTGATTGCCCAAGGAGCACTGCTTGCGAAAACGCCTCGCCAAGCATCCAAGACTAAGGACATCACGGGTGGTCTCCCGCGTGTTGCCGAGCTTTTCGAAGCGCGTCGACCAAAGGAAGCGGCCGAGATGGCTCGTTTGGATGGGGTCGTATCTTTCGGTGGAACCGTTCGCGCGAAGCGCAAGCTGATCGTGTCGAACGAGGAAACCGGAACAGACGAAGAGCACCTGATCCCGCACGCCAAGCAGATTATCGTTCAAGAAGGCGACGTGGTCCACAAGGGCCAGCATCTGACGGAAGGTTCTGCGGATCCGCACGAGATTCTCGATATTCTCGGGCCGAACCGCTTGTACGAATTCCTGATCAACGAGGTCCAAGAAGTCTATCGTCTGCAAGGCGTTACGATTAATGATAAGCACATCGAGCTCATCATTCGTCAGATGCTTCGCAAAGTGAGGTTGACCGATCCAGGCGACACCGAGTTTTTCTGGGGCGAGCAGGTCGAACGTACGACGTTCATGCGCGAGAACAATCGCATTGTGGAAGCGGGCGGCAAGCCAGCGGAAGCGGAGCCGGTTCTTCTGGGCATTACGAAGTCGTCGATCGAAACCGAGAGTTTCATCTCTGCGGCGTCCTTCCAGGAAACGACTCGCGTACTGACGGATGCGTCGACCTTGAGCAAGATCGACCGTTTGCAGGGCTTCAAGGAGAACGTGATCATGGGTCATTTGATCCCAGCGGGCACGGGTCTTCCGATGTACCGCGATCTTCGTATCACCTTGCCATTTGGCAGCGAGATCGAGCCAGCGGCTCCCGAAATGGAAGAAGTGGCGATCCAAAGCACCGAAGTGGTGTAGCGGAAACGATTACGCTAAGACTAATTTTCAAGTCGCGTTCCTCATTGGGACGCGGTTTTTTTTGCGGTAGGAGATGAGGGGTTCTTCGTCTTCGTCGTTGTCTGATCGGCGGGGACGAAGACGAAGATTAAGACAATGACGAAGATGACTCGGCTAGAGTCCGAGAGCCTCCGACTGGCAGGGGAAGAATTGGGAGGCGTCGGCGTGCTGGAGAATTCGTTCGCGGGCGCGTTCGAATAGCTCGCGTTCGATTTGCTCTTGGTAGCCGACCATTCCGTCTTTGAGCTCTAGGTTGCCCATGAAGAGCGGCTCTTCGGGGTAGAGAGTCTCCATTTTCTTGAAGACGGCTTTGGGCGAACGAAACGTGCCGAGGGTGATCGAGTGAATGGAGTCGGCCGGAATGGAAGCGAAGACTTGGTCAAGAAACGCTTCGTAGACTTCGACGCAATTTTCGAAATAGATAAGCGGGTCGAATCGGAGACCGATTTTCCAGCCAGCGTCGGTCAGTTTCTTGAGAGCGGCGAGTCGGGCTTTGACTGGTGGCGCTTTGTGTTCGAGCGAATTCGCGACGGGTTCCGGGTTGAGGCTGAACGCAGTCACGACGTTCGGAAAAGGCGCTCTCTTTAATAGAGGGGATACGTTGACGCTCTTTGTGCGAAGTTCCAGCCAGGCGTTCGGATGCTTCTCGAAAAACGGGAGAAACGCGTCGGTGAATCCAGTGACGCGATCCATCGCCAGGCTATCGCAGTCGTAGCCGCTGAAGAAGAAGCAACTCTTGTTCGGGTCGCTTTCGACTGTATCGCGAATCTCGGCCTGAAAATCCTCGAAATTGACGAAGAGGATATAGTTCGCGGATTGGTACATCCCTTGGAGAAAGCAGTAGCGGCAGTCGTACAGGCAATTCAGCATGTGCGAAAAATAGAAGTGGCGATCGGCGCCCAGCCCGTATTCTGGGGGCGTCGGCAACACGCGCGTGCCTCGCTTCTCGGCGAGGATGAGAGCGGGGTTTTGTTTCTGGAGGCGGAAATTCTGGCGCTTGGGATTAAAAATCTCGCCGTACCGAGTGCATTCGATGCGTTCCGCTTTCGGGTAGCGTTCGAGAAGCGTTTGGGTTCGCGGGTGTTCTCGGACTGCCTCTTCTATATAGATGCGGTCGAACATTATTCGGTATAGGCTGAGGTAGGGCTGCTTATCCCTAAGCAGCCGCGTCTTGCCGCTCCACTCGGCTGCTTAGGGATAAACAGCCCTGCCTTTTCGATTGGTTGAAATCTGAGCATTTTCTTCGTCGGGTTGATCGCAGACATTCAAAGCGGAATGTCGGTCGATTAGGCACTGGAGCTCCTTTAGAAATTCCTTTTTGCTGGTTCGCGATGAAAGGCCGCCGAGAACTGCCTTTTCGTCGCTTTCCAGCAAAGCGTCTAGTTGGCGGACTCGGCTGGCGAGCTGATGGCTCTCGGTCTCGGTAAAGGAGTAGCGGGACTTTGCCATTCGCTTGAACTCCGAAGCCCACTCGCTCGCGTCGGGCTTGCCGCTCGATTTCTCTACGGTCTCGACGAACGTTTCGATGGAAGGGATTTGAGCCGCGACCAGATTGGATATCGCCGCGTTGTCGAAGTCGCCGTCGGCGGGCTGGGCCGCGTTGTCGGAGACGATCTTTACGCATTGAACCAGCTCCGAGCTGCCAAACACCAGCGCGGCGGTGTAGAAGCCGAACCCTTCCATGTCGAAGACCTGGTCCGCTTCGTAGCGGGTGGACGGGACGCTGAGCGTTTTGATCCCAATGCCAGACCAGGGAGACGACCAGGGAAGCTGGGGATAGAAAGTCCCGCGCGAGTTGTCGGACGCGATCCGATTGGCGATGAAGGCCTTGCCGATCGCGGCGTCCGCGTGCCCGCAAATGCCGACGTTGAGCCAAAGCGATCCCGATTCGGGAAAGCGATTGCCCAGCGCCGTGGTGGCGATAGCCGACTGGAGCGAGCTGATCCCCGTGACCACCAGGCGCGCGTTTTCCCCCTCGAAGAACCGAGCTCGCCCGTGCCCGCCGCAGGGCTTCAACGCGTAGTGTTGGATGATAGGCTGGGCCTCGCAGGGGAGGGCGATTACGTAATGTACCATGTTAGGCGAATTAATTGCGCTTTTGCCTTGATGTCATTGGGACGAATCGACAAAACGCAAGGCTCTCAAAATTATCGTAGCTGATAAACATAGAGTTTCTCCCAAGGAACTCGCCCATTTTCTAAGCATATCAGGCCAGTTATTGGCAGGGTCTGCTTTTTACTCGTTTTTCGGCAGAAAATACTTGCCGAGCAAACGGCTTCCAATAGGTTCACGCTCCTTTCTCAAAATCACTCATCATGCCGACAATTAATCAACTCGTCAGAAAAGGCCGCAAGGTGGCACGGACAAAGTCCAAATCGCCTGCGCTTGACTCCAACCCATTCCGTCGCGGCGTATGTGTTCAGGTGATGACGCGTACACCTAAGAAGCCGAATTCGGCCATCCGTAAAGTGGCTAAAGTCCGATTGACCAATGGCATCGAAGTGATCGCCTATATCCCGGACGAGGGGCACAGCTTGCAGGAGCACAGCATCGTGCTGGTTCGCGGTGGCCGCGTAAAGGATTTGCCGGGGGTGCGTTACCACATCGTTCGTGGCACGCTCGACGCGATGGGTGTCGAAAAACGTCGCCGGAGTCGGTCCAAGTACGGTGTTAAGCGTCCCAAGGCCTAAGAATTTCATCCCTTTAAAATAATGTCACGTCGCAGAAGAGCAGTTAAACGCCCAACCAAACCAGACTCCCGCTATGGAAGCCCGCTGGTGGGCCATCTCGTGAACACCGTCATGCGTGACGGAAAGAAGACTTTGGCCGAACGCATCGTTTACGCGGCGTTCGAACGCGTGAGCGAGAAGCTCGAGAAGGGCGATCCAGTGGATCTGCTTCTCGGCGCCCTCGAAAACGCTCGCCCTCGCTTGGAAGTAAAGAGCCGCCGTGTCGGTGGCGCGACTTACCAAGTACCGCTCGAGCTCCCGCACGAACGCCAGGAATCGCTTGCCATGCGCTGGATGGTCAATTCGGCCGCTGCCCGCAAAGGCATCCCGATGAAGGACGCCCTCGCTAACGAAATCATTGATGCCTATAATAATACAGGCAACGTGGTTAAGAAAAAGGAAGACACCCACAAGATGGCGCAGTCCAACCGCGCGTTCGCTCACCTGCGCTGGTGATCGATTTTCGTCTTCTATGTTCTTTGTAAAATGGTTGAAGCTCCCGCAGATCTTTCCAAGAAAAACGGCTCTGGACGTCCAGTGCCGATGGAATGGACGCGCAATATCGGCATCGCGGCGCATATCGATGCAGGGAAGACTACGACCACCGAACGCATCCTCTATTATACAGGAGTCGTTCACAAGATAGGCGAAGTCCACGACGGCAACGCCGTCACGGACTTCATGGAGCAAGAGCGCGAGCGTGGCATCACGATCACCTCGGCTGCTATTTCCTGCCAATGGGAAAACAAGACGGGCCCCTTCGCCGGTATCAAGCACCAGGTGAATATCATCGATACGCCGGGCCACGTGGATTTTACCGCTGAAGTAGAGCGCTCCTTGCGCGTACTCGATGGCGCGGTCGCAGTGTTCTGCGCAGTCGCCGGCGTTCAGCCGCAGTCCGAGACGGTTTGGCGTCAGGCGGACAAGTACGACGTTCCCCGGATCGCGTTCATTAACAAGATGGACCGCGTCGGCGCGAATTTCATGGGAGCGATCGAGGACATGCGCTCGAAGCTGGGGGCGAACGCTCATCCGCTTTTCCTCAACATCGGTTCCGAAGAGCATTTTTCAGGCCTCATCGATCTCGTTCGCCTTAAGGCGTTCAAGTTCGACGAAGACGACGCGATGGGTGTCAACACCATCGAGTGCGAGATTCCAGGCGACATGACGCGCGAAGTCGCGGACTTGCGCGAATCGCTCATCGAAGCGGTCGCCGACTACGACGACGAACTGGCCGAGAAGTATATCGGCGGCGAGAAAATCGACGAGTTCGATCTCGCCCTCGCGATTCGCAAAGCGACGCTTTCGCTGAACTTCGTCGGGGTTATCCCAGGCTCCGCGTTCAAAAACAAGGGCGTGCAAAGCGTGCTCGACGCGATCGTCAACTACCTTCCCAATCCGCTGGACCTGCCTCCGGTTGATGGACACGACAGCCGCGAACGTCCGGTCACTATCGAGCCCGACGACAACGCTCCCGCAGCTGCGCTCGCATTTAAACTTTGGAGCGACCCCTACGTGGGCAAGCTCGTCTTCATCCGCGTCTACAGCGGAACGATCAAGAAGGGCGACCTTCTCTACAATCCGCGCACACGCCGCGCCGAACGCGTCGGCCGCCTCTTGATTATGAAGGCGGACAGTCGCGACGACGTGGAAAGCGTTCGCTCTGGCGACATCTGCGCAGCGATCGGTGTTAAGAATGTTTGGACTGGCGACACGCTGGCTTCCAAGCGGATCGATGTCGCGCTTGAGCCGCCATCATTTCCAGATCCCGTTATCTCGATGTCGATCGAGCCAGCGACATCCGCAGATCAGGAAAAGCTTTCCCTCGGCCTCGGCCGCTTGTCCGAAGAAGACCCGACTTTCGTCGTCAAGACGGACGAAGAAACCGGACAGACTATTATTTCTGGAATGGGCGAGCTCCATTTGGAAATCATCCGCGATCGCCTTTTCCGCGAATTCAAGGTTGAAGCTAAATCCGGCAAGCCGCAAATCGCCTATCGCGAGTCGATCACCAAAATCTCGGAAGCCGAAGGCAAATTCATCCGCCAATCCGGAGGCCGCGGCCAGTATGGCCACGCGGTCATCAAGCTCGAGCCACAAGAGACCGGCAAAGGCTTCGAAGTCGTCAGCGAGATCGTGGGCGGCGCTATCCCAAGAGAATTTATCAAGCCCACAATGGACGGCATTCGCGAAGCGGCCAACAACGGCGTCGTCGCGGGCTACCCGGTTGTGGATTGGAAAGCCCGGATCGTCGATGGATCGTTCCACGATGTGGACTCCTCGGAAATGGCTTTCAAAATGGCGGGCATCTTCGCTTTCAAGGAAGCGATGAAAACCGCGGATCCCGTGCTTCTCGAGCCGGTGATGAAAGTCGAAGTCACGACCCCGGAAGAGTACCAAGGCGATGTCATTGGCGACCTCAACCGACGACGCGGCCATATCCAGAATATGGAGTCCAAGAACGACCTCGCCATCGTCAAGGCGGCCGTCCCTCTCGAGACTATGTTCGGCTACGCGACCGACGTGCGCTCGCTTTCCAAAGGAAGAGCTAACTACTCGATGGAACCCTCGCATTTCGAACAAGTGCCAGCCAACGTGCTCGCAAGAATTACCGAAGATCAATCCCGATAGGGAGTTAATACTTAAATATCCAAACTTTCATGACTGGACAAAAAATACGCATCAGACTTCAAGGATTCGACTATCGAGTGATCGATCAGTCCGCGTCCGAGATTGTGGATACAGCAAAGCGCTCGGGCGCTCGCGTTTCCGGTCCCGTACCGCTTCCCACGCGCATCGAGAAGGTTACGGTGAACAAGTCGCCTCACGTGGACAAGAAGGCCATGGAGCAATTTGAAATTCGCACGCACAAACGGCTATTGGACATTATCGAGCCAACCGCCCAAACCGTTGACGAGCTGAAGAAGCTCAATCTGCCGTCGGGAGTAGACATCTCTATTAACGTTTAAACTAGACGGATTGAAAGACACTTTCGCTGGGCTTTGTCCGGCGCTAACGTGGGTCTAACGAAACGGAGCCTCCGCTCCACCTACCTCTTAGAAATATGAACTATACACTCTTAGGCAAGAAACTGGGCATGACTCAGCTTTATGACGGAACGACTCAAGTTTCAGTCACAGTCATTCAGGCTGGCCCGTGTCCCGTGCTCCAGGTCAAGACGACCGATTCAGATGGCTACAATGCTATTCAGATCGGTTACGAGACCAAGAAGGAGAAGCGAGCGAGCAAAGCTGAGCGTAACCACGCGAAGAAACACGGCGTAGCCACGCCACGCGCCATCCGCGAAGTCCGCTGCGACGACGCTCCTGAATACAATCCGGGCGACGTTCTGGATGTGACAAAATTCGAGGAAGGCCAGAAGATCGACGTCATTGGCAACACCAAGGGTCGCGGTTTTCAAGGCGTCATGAGGCGTTTCAACGTGAAGGGCGGACCTGCCTCTCACGGCTCGATGTTCCATCGCCGTATCGGTTCGATCGGTCTTTGCCAATGGCCAGGGCACGTATTCAAAAACCAGAAGATGCCCGGTCACATGGGCGCGAAACAACGCACGGTTCAAAACCTGAAGATCATGAAGATCGACGCGGAAAAGAATCTGATTCTCGTAAAGGGAGGCATTCCTGGCGCCAATGGAGACACCGTTCTCGTTCGCAGCGCGATCAAAGGCAAATAAGCCTGAAAGGACCGAATGACCATGAATTTGAAAACATTTAGCAACGACGGCAGCGAAAGCGGCGAAAGCGAATTCGACATTCCAGTGTTCGAAGACGCCAAAGGCCTGCAAGCGCTGAAGGAAGTCATCGTAGCGCAAGCGGCGAATATTCGTCAGGGAAGCGCCAATACGAAAACGCGCGGCGAAGTTCGCGGCGGCGGCAAGAAGCCTTGGAAACAGAAAGGTACCGGCCGTGCTCGCGCTGGCAGTAATCGCTCCCCGATCTGGGTTGGCGGCGGTATCGTATTCGGCCCCAAGCCACGCGACTACTCCAAGAAGATTAACAAGAAGGTGCGCCAGCTCGCATTCAATCGCGCTCTGTTCGAACGCGCCAGCGACGGCTCTTTGCTCGTCGTCGAAGCGCTCGATATCGCTCCGGCGAAGACCAAGGTCGCGAGCGACATCATCCGAGGCATCGCTCCGAAAGGTAACCTTCTCGTCGTCGACAAGGAGTTCAGCGAAACCTCATTGCTGGCCATTCGCAACTTGCGCGGCATCGTTTGCGAAGAGGCTTCTATCGTAAGCGTCACCGATCTGAGCGATTTCGAGAAAATCATCATTACTCGCCCAGCTATGGACATTCTCGTCGAGCGGGCAAAAGGAGGTTCGAAATGATCCAAGCAGACAAGATTCTGAAATCCCTTCGTTTGACTGAAAAGTCCAACCTGCAGTCCGCAGAAATCGGGCAGTACACCTTCGACGTGTTCAAGGACGCGAACAAGTTCGCGATCAAGTCCGCGGTCGAGAAGGTCTTCGATGTGCACGTCACGCGAGTGAACGTCATCAACCAGCGAGGCAAGCCAGCTCGCAATCGCAAAACCGGTCGGGCGAATTTCAAATCCGACTACAAGAAGGCGATCGTCACGTTGAAAACGGGCGACACCATCGAGATCGTATAAGCGCCGAGGATACAATAAAATGGCTATTATAAAATTCAATCCAGTCACTCCGTCGCTTCGTTTCGCGGTTCTCCAAAAAAGAGACATCACGCAGAAGCGGCCCGAGAAGGCCCTCACCACTTCGTACAGCAAGTCCGCGGGACGCAATTGCTACGGACGCGTCACCTCGCGTCGTCGCGGCGGCGGACACAAGCGTTTGCTTCGCATCATCGATTTCCGTCGCAACAAGTTCGACATTCCTGCGAAGGTTCAGGCGATCGAGTACGATCCCGGTCGTTCGGCGCACATCGCTTTGCTGGCCTACGCCGACGGCGAAAAGCGCTACATCATCGCTCCGGAAGGACTTGCGGTTGGCGACAAGGTGCTCTCCTCCACGAAATTGCTTCCATTCGAACCGGGCTACGCGATGCCATTGGCATTCGTTCCACCGGCTACCAGACTTCATGCGGTCGAGCTGCTCCCTGGCAAGGGAGCTCAGCTAGCTCGTTCTGCTGGCAATTCGCTCGAGCTCATTAATATCGAAGGCGAGCACGCTCAGCTCAGATTGCCGTCCGGTGAAATTCGCTTGGTCAGCAAGAAATGCATGGCGACAGTCGGTATTGTCAGCAACGGCGAGCACCAGAATGTCGTGATCGGCAAAGCGGGCCGAAATCGCTGGAAGGGCAAGCGCCCACGCGTTCGGGGTGTCGTGATGAACCCGGTCGACCATCCCAATGGCGGTGGTGAAGCCAAGAGCAAGGGCGGCGGCGGTCGTCAGATGCTCGTATCTCCTTGGGGTCAGTTGGCGAAGGGTTTCCCGACTCGCCGCAAGACCAAGCAAAGCAACAATTTCATCTTGGTCCGACGCAACGGACGCAAGTTCAAGCGCTAATTTCGGAGAAGAATATAGAAAATGTCTCGTTCAATCAAAAAAGGCTATTTCATCGACCCGCACCTTAAGGACAAGGTCGAGCGCGCCCAGGCGGCAAACGATCGCAAGCCGATCCAGACCTGGTCGCGACGCTCCACCATCTCTCCGCGTTTCGTGGGTCTCAACTTCAACGTGCACAACGGCAAGATGTTTATTCCTGTCTACGTCACCGAAAACATGGTTGGCCACAAGCTCGGCGAGTTCTCTCAGTCGCGCATGTTCAAGGCTCACGGTGGCAGTAAATAATCAGGAGACCTGAACAATGGAAGTACACGCGCTAACTAAATACGCACGCATGTCGCCGAAGAAGGTGAACGAGGTGGCTCGCGCGATTCGCGGCAAGCAAGCCACGGACGCCTTGGACCTGCTAAAATTCATCCCACGCAAGTCTGCGATGCTCATATCGAAGACCTTGCAGTCCGCCATCGCCAACGCGGAAAACAATCATGATCTCTCTGCCCACAGTTTGACTGTGGACAAGGCGATCGTCGAGCAAGGGCCTTCGCTCAAGCGATTCAAGGCAGCTGCCCGAGGGGGTGTCGCCCATCGCCGCAAGCGCATGTCCCACATCCGCATCGTACTCACCGATAACGCCTAATAGAATAACGACATATGGGTCAAAAAACGCATCCAATCGGTTTCCGTCTCGCCGTTAATCGCAACTGGCAATCACGCTGGTACGCTCCGAAAAACGAGTTCGCGAAGACGCTCCACGAAGACTACATCATCCGCGAGAAGCTGATGGAGAAGCTCAAGTACGCCTCCGTCCCTCGCATCTTCATCGAACGCGCCTCGGCTAGAGTCCGGGTCAAAATCTTCACCGCGCGTCCGGGTATTGTCATCGGCCGCAAGGGTCAAGAGATCGAGAAGATTAAAGAAGAGCTCTCCGTCATGACAGGCAAGGACATCCTCCTGGACATCCAGGAAGTGAAGAAGCCTGAACTCCAAGCCAAGCTTGTCGCCGACAACGTTGCCTTGCAGCTTGAGCGACGCATCGCATTTCGCCGCGCCATGAAGAAGGCCGTGCAAATCGCCATGAGCCTAGGCGCCAACGGAATCAAGGTACAGGTCGGCGGACGCCTCGGCGGCGAGGACATCGCCCGCTCTGAAGTTCAGCGCCAGGGTAGTGTGCCTCTCCATACATTGCGCGAAACCATCGACTACGGCACAGCCGAAGCCAGAACCGTTTACGGTATCATTGGCGTCAAATGCTGGGTCTTTAACAAGGAAGAAGAATAATTCGCCCCCTCTGAGCCATGCCAGCACTCACACCATCTCGAACAAAGTATCGCAAGTCCATGAAGGGCCGCATGCGCGGCAACGCCAAAGGTGGAGACACCATGGCGTTTGGCGACTACGCCATCCAGGCGTTGGGACGCGGCTACTTCACCGGAAACCAGATCGAAGCCGCCCGTGTCGCGATCACTCGCCACATGAAACGTAAGGGTAAGCTTTGGATCCGGGTGTTCCCGCACAAGCCTATTACCAAGAAGCCGCTCGAAACTCGTATGGGTAAGGGCAAGGGCCCGGTCGACCACTACGTGGCCGTCGTCAAGCCCGGCCTCATCCTATTCGAACTATCAGGAGTCACGCTCGCCGTCGCCAGAGAAGCGATGCGCCTGGCCGATACCAAGCTTCCCTTCAAGACCCGCTTTGTCGTCCGCGAAAACATGGATTGATCCAGCAGAGGACCCGAGAACATGAATTCAAAAGAAATAAGAGAACTCCCTCTCGCCGAACTAGAGAAGAAGATCCGCGACACGCGCGATCAGCTCCTCCAGCTCAAGCTGCGCAAGCAGACGGGACAGGTAGAAAACACCGCGGAGCTCACTCAGCGCCGCAGAGAAATCGCCCGGATGGAATCCATTCGCAGCGAGAAGCTCCATGCGGAGAAAAAATCCGCTTAACTTAAGCCTTTATAGATTACGCCATGGAAAACGCGCGAAACAGAAGAAAAGACCTTTCAGGCATCGTGACCTCGATCTCGGGCGACAAGTCCATCAAGGTCACCTACAACTACAAGATTCCTCATCCGCGCTATCGCAAGGTGATCAATCGCAAGACCGTCGTTCACGTCCATGACGAGAAGAACGACGCCAAGCTTGGCGACCGTGTGGAGATTATGGAGACGCGTCCCATCAGCCGGCTCAAACGCTGGCGCCTTGTCCGCGTAGTCGATCGCGCTCCTGTTTACGGTGGCGATGTGGCTTCGGAAACCGAAGTGGCTAAAGCGGCGACCGCTGCGGCAACAGACGCAGAATAAAGGAATTAGGTAACAATGATTCAATTACGTTCATCACTGCAGATCGCAGACAATACGGGAGCCAAGCGCGCGTGTATGATTCGCCGCCTAGGCCAGCGCAAGAAGACGGCTGACGTCGGCGACGTCATCGTCGTAAACATTAAGGAAAGCTCGGTGGACGCCTCGGTTAAGAAAGGCAGTGTCGTCAAGGCGGTCGTCGTTCGCACCAAGGCGCCGATCCGTCGTCGCGACGGCAGCTACCTGCGTTTCGACAGCAACGCCATCGTGCTTCTCGACAACAACGGAAATCCGAGCGGGACGCGCATATTCGGGCCGGTCGCTCGCGAGCTTCGCAACAAGAAGTTCATGAAGATCGTCTCGCTAGCTCCGGAGGTACTTTAACATCATGGCCAAGACACACATTAAACAAGGCGACGAAGTCGTTGTCCTCACAGGCAAAGAAAAAGGCAAGCGCGGCAAAGTGCTTGAGCTTCGCACGGCAAAGAATCGCGCGGTTGTCGAAGGACTGATGATGGTCAAGCGCCACCTTAAGAAGACGGAAGAGAATCCGGACGGCCAGATCGCCGACCGCGAAGGCTCGATCCACGTATCCAATCTTATGCTGGCGAGCAAGTTCGACGAACGCCTGGCAAAGAGAAACTAGTCGAAAACGAGAACTGAACCCGCTCCGGGTCGGAAATCCGGACAAAAGCTATGAGCTCTCCAAACTTTATAAAAGAACACTACGAAACGAAAGTCGTCGAAGGACTGAAAAAGTCCCGCGGCTACACGAACAAGTACCAGGTTCCCCGCATCGAGAAAATAGTGCTCAACATGGGCGTCAGCGCCTTGCTGGACAAAAGCGTGATGGAAGAAGCGGTCAAGAACATGGGCTTGATCACCGGCCAGAAGCCAATCAAGACTCTCGCCAAGAAGAGCATCGCGAATTTCAAATTGCGCGAGGATATGCCGATCGGCTGTAAGGTTACATTGCGTGGCGAACGCATGTGGGATTTCTTGCTTCGCCTTATCGCGGTAGCATTG
>JAJFLS010000032.1 GCA_021772595.1 Opitutales bacterium | reverse complement strand
TGGAACACAGGCAGCCGTGTATCCGTCGGATATGACACGGGGTATGGCGATTCGCGCCTCTCGAATTTCAGCCCCAGCAACTTCAGCCAATTCCAGAATCGATTCAGCGCGGAGTATTCTTTGCCATTGCTTAAAAACGCTAAGGGCGTTCTCGATCGTCTCGCGTACGATCTCGCTCAACACGACATCGAGATCGCCAATCTTCAAGCGGACGAAAACGCGGAAGATTTTCTTCTCGATCTAGGTTTGAAATTCCTCGATTGGAAACTCCTCGACGAACAGATCGACATTCTCCAGAAGCGCCAAGACATCGCCACAGAAGAACTTGGGCAGGCGCTCTCAAAGCGAGACGACAATCTCATCGAAGCAGTCGATGTTCTGCGGGCCGAAGACGCAGAGCGCATAGCCAAGCAGAATCTCGTGCTGGCCGACTCTCGCTGGAAGGCCGTCCGAGTCGAACTGGCCACGCTTGTGGGCGACCCCCTGCTCTTGTCCTCATCGCCTCAATACAATCTCTATCAGATCGAAGAGGACTTGTCGGGCGAATCCGCTGTTCAACGTCTAAGATCCCACTCCCGAGCCTTGAAGCAACTCGAAGTCGTAAAGGTCCAAATCAATCGCAGCCATGAAAGCTTCGACAACGCCCTAAAGGCGGACCTATCTCTCGTGGCCGGAGCGGCAATTAAGAATGGAGATTCTGGATACATCGATTCGCTGGCCACCGATCACCCGGAAGTCACGGTTGGCTTGCGATGGTCCAAGCCACTGGGAAATCGGCAGGCGAAATCCGATCTCATGAAAACGAAATTGCAGAACATGCAGATCGACGGGCGTATCCGCTCTCTCGAGCGGGACCTGCAATCCGCTGCTCTCGCAATCGTCGAGCAGTTGAAAAAACTTGAGACCGTGCTAACGCTCAACCAGGACCAGATCGCATCCTCGAAACTGCGTACCGAAGAAGAGCTTAAGCTATACAATCAGGGTCGCGGCGATCTCAATTTCGTTCTTCTCAGTCGCGACAACGAAGCTAACGCAGCATTGGCCTATGCAGGAAACGCAGCCTCCTATCAAGGCTTGCGACTGCAGCTGCGAGCCTTGCTCGACGAATTGCTATAACCTCAAGTCCTCAATCCTCGCCATAATGGAATTCCTAATACGCTTTTTCGCCTCTCGCCATAAACTGGCGTGGATGGGAACGCTCACCGTCATCGGCCTAGGTATCGCCACTCTGACCAACATCAACCGAAGCCAGTATCCCACCGTTGACTTGGACCAAATGGTCATCACAACCCGCTATCCAGGCGCCTCGTCGGAAGACGTGGAACTCAACGTAACCAATAAAATCGAGGACGAGCTCAAAGGCGTCACTGGCTTGAAGAGAGTCACTTCGGTTTCCAGCGAAAACGTTTCGATCATCACAGTCGAACTGGAAAGCGATTTGTCCGATGCCCAAAAAGTGAAAGACGAGGTCACCGAATCCGTGGGCCGCGTATCCGATTTTCCAAGCGAAGTAGATGAATCCCCGCGTATCACGGAAATCAAGACAACAATCTTTCCTATTATGGAAGTCGGATTAGTCGGCGATATCCCGTATGGGGATCTGCGTGAGCATGCCCGGATCTTCGAGAAGAAACTGAAGGAGATAAAAGGCGTATCCAACACGAAGCGCTATGGCTATCTCGACCGCGAAATAAAGATCGAAATCATTCCCGAGAAACTGCGCGAATATCAGATTTCGATCGAGGAAGTCATCGGCGCAATCCAGCAGCGGAACATTCGCCTGACCGGCGGCACTCTCGAGTCTTACACTAGCGAGCGAAACGTCGTCACCCTAGCCCAGTTCCGCGATCCCAAGGAGGTGGAGGAAGTCGTTATACGCTCCACCTACCAAGGGCCCTTGACGAAAGTGAAGGACATCGCCGTCGTGCGGGACGCCTTCGAGGAGACGGTCGTAGAAAGTCGACTGAATGGTCGTGCCGCCATCTCATTCCTCGTCGAAAAGGCGGAAAACGCCGACATACTACGAACTTCGAAAGCGATCAAAGACCTGCTCGTAGAGCAAAGCGCGTTTCTTCCAGATGGAGTAGAATTCGCCACTCGCTACGACATTTCCCTCAACGTTGAAAACCAATTCAATATCGTAAGAACCAATGGAGCGTTCGGACTCGCTTTCGTGTTCATCGTACTAACGCTCTCGCTTAGCTGGCGCATTTCAATCTGGGTGGCGCTTGGAATCCCCGTATCCGTTTTAGGGACCATCTTCATGCTGCCGCTATTCGGGGTGCATCTGGACAGCGTTACACTCACCGCCATCGTCATCGTGGTCGGCATCGTGGTGGACGACGCGATCATCATAGCGGAAAATATATATCGACGTCGAGAGATGGGTGACTCGCCCATCAACGCCGCTGTCAATGGCCTGAAGGAAGTATGGATGCCCGTCCTCACTACTGTCCTGACTACCTTTCTCGCCTTCTCGCCGATGTTTTTCATGCCGGGAATGATGGGTAAATTCGTAGTTGTTATTCCAATAACGGTGAGCCTAGCGCTTTTAGTATCGCTTTTTGAAAGCTTCTTCGCCCTACCCGCCCACATGATGCCCGGCATGCGCAAGCATTCAGTCGATAAACGCAAAAATTCGAAGGGGGTTTTTGAATACATGGTGCATCACTTCGCTCAATTGCTGCGCTTTTTTCTCAGGGTTCGCTACCTGACCGTACTCGGATTCATCATCTCAATGGCGGTCGCTTTCCTTTACGCGGCCAACAATATGAAATTCGTTCTTTTCCCTTCGCAAGCTGCCGATCGGTTCGTAGGGCGTATCGAACTTCCAACCGGTTCTTCCCTCCGGGCCACCTCGGATATCATGAAGAAGATCGAGGCCATCATCGAAGCCTTGCCCGCTGGAGAAGTCGCATCGTACGGAACCCGCAGCGGGGCTTTCTCGGACCTCGTGGATACGGAAAAGGAAAACTTCGGCACTATCATGGTCGATCTAACGCCCTTCTCCAAACGCGACAGAACGGCTGACCAAATCGTGGAGGACGTCCGCGCCAAGGCCAACGCGTTGGAAGGCATCGGTTCGGTCACTTTCCAGATCGATTCGGGCGGTCCGCCAGCAGGACGTCCTGTCACGGTCCGAATCGTGGGCACGGACGACTCGAAACGAAGAGAAGTCGCCGCCCTCGTATCTGCGGAGTTAGAAAAAACCAAAGGCGTCGTCGATATCGAGTCGGACGACAAACCGGGCAAGGAGCAAATCGAACTCGATATCGACTACGAAGCGCTCGCTCGCTTGGAGCTCAACGTGGCGACCATCGCCAACAATGTGCGAATCGCCTATGATGGCGACGTTGTCACAAGCGTGCGCTACGGGCCGGAGGATGTGGATTTTCGAGTGACCCTGCCTATCGAACGTCGCAAAGATCTGAAGACGCTCGAAGAGCTTCCTATCCCCAACGCCAAAGGACGCCTCATTCGATTAAATCAAGTCGCGGATCTGAAGGTCGGCCCGGGACCTTCCAGCTTTCAGCATTACCAGTCGGATCGATCGATCACAGTAACCGCAGATGTTGTGCAAGACATCGTTACCGCGCAAGAAGCTACGCTTGGAGTGATCGCCAAGATAGATGTTAATCAAAACTTCCCCGGCATTCGACTCGTAGCCGGCGGGGAAACGCAAGAAACGCAGGAATCCATCCAAGGCCTCATCATCGCTTTCATATTTGGCCTCGTTGGCATATACTTTCTGCTGGTACTGCTCTTCGACTCCTTCACCCAGCCCTTCATGGTCATGATGGCGGTGCCCTTCGGGCTGATCGGCGTCATTATCACCTTCGCTATCCACGACGAAACGCTCAGCTTTCTAGCGATGATCGGCACGGTGGGGCTCGTAGGCGTCGTCGTAAACGATTCGCTCGTACTCGTCGACAAGCTAAACAAGCTTCGAAGGGCCGACGAAAATGGACCGGTCATTGAAGTAGTGATACAAGGAACCTCTAGTCGCTTTCGCGCGATCATCTTGACGACTATGACCACCGTCGCTGGACTTCTCCCCCTCGCCTATGGCATCGGAGGAGCCGACGCCTACATGGGCCCCATGGCTTTGGCTCTTGGATATGGCATCCTCTTCGCCACTCCACTCACGCTAGTCCTGCTTCCTTCCCTGTATTTAATCAGCAATGACATTGGTAGATTATTCGGATTCGGAAAATAGCTCAAAGTGAATATTTCCGAAGCAAACTCTCAATCAAATAGCAGATCGACGCCCTACGCCAATCTATGGGAACGACTCACCCGATAGAGCGAAGCCTAACCATACGAACAGGAGAGGCCCGAGCAACCTGGCTTTCGGAGCATTGGCCGTCGGATTCCGCTCAACTCGATCTTTTATTCAGAAACTTGAAACTATTTGTCCACTGATGTGTAGTATCAGAAAGTAGACGCGCTGCAACGGCGCGATGACTCAAGAAAGGAAACTCATTATGATGACTCAATCTACATCGACGCTAAGCTACCTGTCGTCTAGAGCCCCATTTGCTCTGTTTTCTGTCGGCGCGATTGCGCTACTCCTGACTTCCGCCAGCGGAGCGGGAGCGACGTACGAAGAACCATTCGAGGAGCAAAGGGATATCGCGGGCGAGCGGGTGACCATCGAGCACTCCCATGGGAACATCCAGATTCGCGGATGGGATCGCGACGATTTGAAGATCACGGGAAAGAAAGTCGTCCGGGCACGCGATCTCGAAACCGCTGAGAATTTCGCGAATTCCATGAAAGTGGAGATCTCTGAGAACCGTGGAGAAATCGAGATCAAGACCATTCGGCCCAAACAAGTGAAGGCCTGGCGAATCAACGATCAATCGATCCACTATGAACTCTTCGTCCCGAACAACTTGCCAGTCGAAGTCGACAGCGAGCACGGGAATGTTTCAATCACGCAATTCGCGGACGGTATTTCCGTTAATGGCGAGCATGGAAATCTAGACGTTGAGGAGATCGGGAATTACGTAGAAGTGGAACATGAACATGGGAATGTCTCCATTGCCGGAATTGAAGGGGTGTTGGAAGTTCAGACCGAACACGGCAACCTAGACATCCAATCCATTACGGGAACCGTCGAAGTGGAACACGAACATGGAAAGGCCGATCTCGCCGGAATTGATGGGGAAGTTGACGCGCAAATCGAGCACAGCAATGTCGAGATCAGTGATGTCAATGGACCAGTGTCGCTCGAACACGAACACGGCCGAGTTTCCTTGAAGAACCTCCATGGAGACCTCGAAGCGACTAAGGATCATGGAAGTCTGGTGGTCGAAGGCGTTGATGGAGATGTCTCGGTAGACGTTGAACATGCGAACACCCGGATCCACGCGACGGGGGCAGTGGCTTCAACCTATCGGATCGAAGCGGAACATAGCGATATTCGGCTAATACTGCCGCACCCCGACAAAGTCAGCTACTCCTTGAAAACAGAGCACGGCCGAATCAACACGACTCTCCCGATAAACATCGCCAAAGGCAAAGACTGGCAAGCCGCCACGAGCCAAGACGGCAACCCGAATGTCGTCGTCTCAGCGGACCACGGCGACATCTCAATCGAATAGGCTTATTTTCCGCTACCGGCGCTTCACGGAGATCAGGCCCATGTCTTTGGTCGGATCGTATTCAGTATTTCGCGACGGCAGCTCAAGATCGATTTCGGAAAGGTATGCGTCAAGTCGGCTCGAAAGACGCTTGGCCACCTCTGGACGAAAGCTGCTCAGATCCGTGGTCTCGCTAAGATCCAGATCGAGATCGTACAAGTATTCTCGACCCGAATCCAACTCCCGAATGAGCTTATGGCTTCCCTGGCGAATCGCAGTCTGCGGGGCGACATGCTTCATATTGCGATAGGCGCCGTAATACCAAATCAACGCGTCCGTACTACGCTCGACGACACCGTCGCCGCGCCCCTTCAGCACGCTGGCCAAACTCCCCCCGTCGATGTCGTCCGGCAAAGGATCTTCCGAGCCAACCCAATCCGCGATGGTCGGCAGAAAATCGTATCCGATCGCGGGGACGTGGCTATGCGTACCCGCAGCGATGCCAGGGCCACGAACAAAAAGCGGCACGCGAATGCCTCCTTCCCACACGTGAGTCTTGCCCATTGAAAGCGGAATGTTGTTCGTCATCGGGGAATCGGATTCGCCGCCGTTGTCGGAAGTGAAAATCACATACGTGTTGTCCGCGAGGCCGAGCTCGTCGAGCTTCCCGAGAATCGCCCCGACACTTTGGTCCATCTCATCCGTCATCGCCCCATACGCAGTGTTAGTGTGGGTGTTGCTCGTGTAAGTCTTGTAGCGTTCGATGGTCTCTGGCTTGGCCCGTATCGGGATGTGGACAGCGTAATAGGACACCTGAAGAAAGAAGGGATTGCCGCCATCGCCGTGCTTGTCGAGAAACGCCAGCGACTGCTTCGTGATCTCGCCCGTGCGTTTCGGATCCGGCAGCCCTACCCTGCCAGGGTCATTGGTGGTGTCTCCATTGTGCGCATCGTAGCCATGACGGTCCGGCGAGCCGCCACCCATGTGCCACTTACCGAAGTGACCCGTCGCGTATTTCGAGTCGTGCCGCTTTAGGAATTCCGCGATGGTCAGGTCCGAATCAGCCAAATCCGTAATGGGGAACGGCACCCGCATGGGCTTGTTTACATAGAAATTCTTGTAGAAACTCGGGATCCTCGAGATGCCGTTTTCGTCGGGCACCACATCTATGATATCAGTTGCGCCTAGTAGCGCCGCTGTCTTACCGGTCTGGATACTCATACGCGTGGGCGAGCAATTGGGCGCTGGCGAGTACGCGTTCGAGAATCGCATGCTCTCGTCCGCCAGGCGTTCCAAATTCGGCGTCCGGTAAAGATCGCTGCGGGAATTGGACACGCGCTCATCCATTTGCACCGATGTACCCGTCCAACCCAAGTCGTCAGCGAGCAACAGTACGATATTCGGGGAATCTCCAGCGATCGCCGCAAAAGGCAACGCAGCAGAGAGCAACAGCGGGAAAAGGTCGATTTTCATGATTCCTTCTAATCGAAATCCCAAGGCCCTGTCGATTCCGGATGTCGGTTGGCAGGACGCGACTCGAAAAACGGACGATAACCATAAGTAGTCGCTTTTCACAAGTTTTAATCTTTTTTTGCTTATTTCGATTGACATCCGAGTCAAAGATTCAGAATTTCTGACACGGTTACCCAAAATCGCACCTCAGTTGATTCTATAACTCCACCGTTTTCGACATCCTCAAACACTACCCATCTGGTTTGCGAACAGGTAATTCCGAACTCACTAAAAATATGAAACTCTCAGACAAACCAACAAAACCTGCCAGGATCCTAGTGTCCTTTTTCATCATCTCTTGTTTAACCCTATCACCCAGTTTCGCTCAATCATCGGCTAACGATGATGATGAAGTTGAGGGCAACATCATCAGCCTTGATCCCTTTGTAATAGATTCGTCCGATGATAAGGGATACCATTCAACGAACACGATCACCGGGAGTCTGATATCGACGCCGATAAAGGACTTGCCTCAGAGCATCTCTGTCGCAACGGAAGAACTTATCGACGATCAAGGGAATCTGCTTCTCGACGAGACGCTCCATTACGTTGGAAATATAACCACGGTCAACCGTCCCGGAGCCACCGATCCTTATCAGAACCATTTCGTAATCCGCGGTTTTCAGGCTGGTGGATTACTGAAGAATGGAGTCGACTACCGGGGAACGAACAATGTGGCCAGCCTTGAGCGCATTGAAATCGTCAAAGGACCAACTTCCATCTACGGAGCCACCGATCCTGGAGGCTTCGTCAACTTGATTACCAAGCAGCCGAGCGTTGGAACTTTTGGTTCTGCCACGGCTTCATTTGGCAGCTACGACACGTGGCGAACCGAGTTGGACTACAACACCTCGACCATGGAAGATGATCAGTTGATGTTCCGGTTTATTGGCTCGTTCGAGAGCTACGGCACAGGCAAAGAACTGCTTTTCCACGAGGAGACTTATATAAACCCGATGCTCACCCTCAAACTGTCGGATTCGACCAAGATAAATTTCGACTATACCGACACGCACAAGCAAGGATCGCCCGAGCGCTTAGGAGTGCTTCAGCTGGCAGATACGGGACCTGGAGCGACTCCGGTGGGATTCTTAGGCCCACGTGAATCCAGCACGGCGACTCCCTATGACGACTGGTGGGAAGACAATCGCACTCTCGATATTAAGCTGACCCACAATTTCAATGACAACGTGTTTCTCCAGGCCGGGCGTTCGACTTGGGATACTATAAATGAAGCTTATGGCGCCTACACCTTCAGGGCAGGTTCCGGCTTCTTGCCCGGCGTTCCACCGGCTGAGGCTCCAGGCGATCCCGTTCTGGTCGGCCGCGCTCCGGGTTACCAGACTTGGGATATGAATATCGAAACGCTATTCGCCAATTTGTATGCAGAACTTGGGGAGGAAGTGAAACATAAGATCGTTCTTGGCGCACGCTATGAAAGGCGAGACGGCACGAATCAAGATATCGCGTTTGGGTTCAACGGCATCGATCCACGCGACTTTCAATACGTTCGCGTCGATGCGAACGGCAATCAGCACTATGGCAATACAGGCGACATTCTAATGGATGGTTCAGGAAACCCAGTATATGCGACGACAGATGGACAGCCATTCAACTACTTTGTAGAAGCGGTCGAAACTCCGGGTGGCGAATTTCCGTATGAGATGCCGAAAAACTGGAATCGCAACAATCTCCTGCGCGATGTACTCCTTCAGGCATCGCCTCGCGGATGCTGCTTAGGACCAGCTATCATCGACGACAAGCAAACCACGGTATTCATTAACGACCAAGTCGGATTTATGGACAATCGCCTTCTAATTCTTGGCGGCTTACGGTACTCGGAATTCTACAACGCGGTTCGCGGTAGCACTTTCAACACTCCCAATGCGGATTTCAACGGCGAACCTTACGTTACTGGCGTCTCTCTACCAGGTCTCAACGCCAATGAAATCGTCGGGAACCCGGACTTAAACAAAGACAGTTTGAATCTTCAATTCGGCGTAAACTACGATATAACGGACGAATCTACATTGTTCTTTGGATACTCGGATGGATTTAAGCCCAACAACTTTAATCCCGGGGTCACCGCCGATTCAGTTCCTGATCCCGAAGAAAGCGAAGCTTGGGAGTTTGGAGTGAAATTCGACGGGCTCCAAGGAAAGTTAAGCGGGTCT
>JAJFLS010000310.1 GCA_021772595.1 Opitutales bacterium | reverse complement strand
GGCACGAGCGTTGTTAATATATCTCCATAAAATGCCTGATCCCAAATCGCTCCGGCAATCACTCATCCAGTCGATCGAGGTATTCGTGCGGAAGCAGGAAGGTCCATCCTTCTTGAAGCAGGAAATCGAGCATCCGTTCGTATTCAGTGAAACCTCGCTCATCGAAGCCCAGGGGATGAAACTGCAATGCCATTACCTCGAGTCTATTTTTCTTTGATTCATAGAGTTTCTTGAACGTTTCAAAGTTCGGTTTTCCAGTGCCGTCCGCTTCGGATTGAAACATGCGTACGACTACTTTTCCTGAATCAAAAACGCCTTCCTTGTGGCCGAAAAACAGGCGTAGGTCGGGATCTTCGTTTACTACCCTAACCGTATCCCGATCGAACTCATTCCAAGGAGTACCTAAAGCGACGAGCGATTTGCCCAGTATTTTTCGGATGAGCTCCTGCGAGTCTGTCAGATGCTTTTTCTGATATTCGTAACCGCTGCCGTTGAATTCGCTGACACCCCGTCCTTCTCCCAGTCGCTGGTGATCCCAACCATGAACCCAGAATTCCACTACACCACTTTGTTTCCGAGCTCGAAGCCAATCAAAATAGCCCTCATCGTCTTCCTGCAAAGAATCACAAATGATGCCGATCGAGACCTTAATACTTCTCCAGGCTGAGACCTCTATGAATCGATTCCAGTTTGCTGAAAGTCCTGCGAGGTCGTCCGCCTTGATGATCGCGATTCGCCGCTGGGAATCACTTGATCGAAAATCGACCATCGTCTCTATAGCTGATTTTGAGGTTGAGGGTAACGGGAGAGACCATCGGAATTCTACTGGGCTCCATGCTTTGTTGTTTGTTTCATCGCCCGGACGTTGAAATCTAATAACAGCCTCTTCTCCACCTTCCGCCATTCGAGGGAAGAGGATGACTCCTTCCGCCCGAGAACCGGGCGATATTTTACTCGGCAGTTCGTTCGCTGAGCCAAAAATACGCTGCGGCTCATACCGCTTTTCTCCCTGCCAGATTTCCGTGTTTACGTCGTAAAAATATACCGCCTCAATGCCTTCGTTCGCTAGCTCGACAAACAATTGCGTGCCATCTGGTCCCGCTTGAACTTTTTGCACGGTAATCGTGAAGCCGTGTTGAGTATGAGACTGAGAACTTGCATCATTTGATTGGGGCTCCCCTTGGCACGCCCATAGTATTCCGATACTGACGGCGGCAATCGGTACCGTCAGAGCTCCGTGCTTAAAGGTACTCAGCAGCTTTTTGCTCACGACGGTTTATGCTGCGCCATGTCAAAGTCGGCCCAGAGGGATTTCCTTCTATAGCACTCCTGATGAGTGACCAATTCGAAGCCAGCCTTACGCCCGGCGTCCGCAATCAAGCTCACCCATTTCAACTCTTTGTCGTCGACGTCAATCCACTCGGTGTCGTCGTGCAACATGACGGGTATATGCTCGCCTCGCTCGCCACGTTCCTTGATTTGAGAAAGTATGAATTCCTCCGGGTCGCCAAATTTACGGCCGCGCAACCAGCCATTGTCGCCATATCCGCTCGGGAAGCCCATCACTTCAGAGTGCCCCAAATCTCGGTAGTTGATGAAGGCTTTCGACGAATCGACATTGCTGTGAAAGGTATTGATCATTCGAACGCCGAGGCCAGCGAGCATGTCCAATTCAGCGCGGGATTTTTCCGTAGCGTCGAATCCACTGAGCGGCTCACCGTCCCGACTACCCGTCCCGGCCATCGTTACGCCGATCGGGCGACTCCCACGCAGCCGTTCATGCACATCGAATGAACGGTCGAAATCCGCCCGCAATTCATCCACGCTTATCCCGCGGTCATACCCAAGGCCAACATGCGAATAACTGTGATCTTGAATATCGAACAAGGGGTCGTCCTTCACTTCGTTGAAAAATGAACGGAACTCCGTCTCCCTCATTTCCATGGCTGCGCCCATACAAAAAAACGAGGCAGGAATTTCCAGCGCCCGATGCACAGAAACCATTTTCTCGAAGAAGCCAGCGATCTCCTCTTTCTGCCGCGATTCCGCATCGTAGCGAATCAGCATGAGTTTCTTGGGAGGTGGGCTCGCGCACGCGGTGAGAGCCGTCGCTCCGGCGAGCGAGGTCGCCACGAATTCTCTTCGTGTTAACAGGGTGTTTTTTGATCGGTTCATTTCTTTTCCTCCAGATCTATTCATTCTGCCCTGACCAGTCCGACGGCGAGGCTAGGTCGCGGATTTTTTTGACGATTGTATCCGTTATTTCTTTACCGGATAGGACGACACGCAGATCGGCTGGTTTGCCATTGCCCTTGACGACAATTGCGAGCATGCGGGTTCCAGGATTTTCACCGTCGTAGCTGTTCGGTGGTGGGTCGGTCTTGACTATTTTGAACCTCGCTCCTTCAGGTGCAATGATCCGAGCATGCAGGATTTGCCCGTCCTGGCTGAGCTCGGCTTGGTCTCTGTTTAAATCAATTTCTGCTTCGGTCATCATGCCCCAACGGGCTGATTGTCTTTTTGCGAGACCCTCAAACTCGTCGTGGATGAGGACTGTCTCGTTGTCTATCAAACGGACTCCTCGAATAGCCCGGTCTACTGAATTTCTGTAGACGGGGGACATATCCATCACCGTAAATGGCGATTTTGAATCTCCGGAAAACGCCTTAATCGAGGCGAACCCGTCAAGGAGCTGCGGCTGCTCGTCAATGACCCAAGTATTGTGACTGTAATTGTTGAGTCGAAACACATCCCATCTTTCGGATTCCTGATCTTTGTATCCCCAAATATTCATTCCAAGCTGTTCCAGATCAGTGTAGCTCTGGCTTCCAAAATCAAAGGCCCAGCGAACTCCATTCAAATCGAGCACAAATGACCCGATATCCATATGCCCATGGTTGTTGGAAGGGGTCCCACCCTTGATTCCGAGAAAGAGGCCGTCCTTCTCCCAGGAAGATCTGTGCAATGAAATGGGATTTAATCCATCCGCCGTCCAGTGCAGCGGCATGAATGTCTCATCTATTGCCTCCTCCAACTCAGGATCTAACCAAAGCAGGGTAAAGGGATAAAAGCGGTTCAAGTAAGCACCATCCTCTTG
>JAJFLS010000309.1 GCA_021772595.1 Opitutales bacterium | reverse complement strand
CCGGATGATTCTTCTTTCTATCCCACACTCCTTTAGCGGGTGTCTGAATAATCCGATGATCTACGTTTTTAGTCTGGGACGGCGCCCTGAGGCTACCAATGTCACCCACGAAAAATCTAATAGGTAGGGTTCGGGCGCCGCCCCGAACTTATTAGTAGCGCTGCATCTCGGAATCGAAATTGATTGCCCAGGCGTCGATTCCGCCAGCGACGTTTATGGCGTTGCTGTAGCCGTTCTGTCTCAAGAAGTTCACGACTTGGAGGCTTCGGCCTCCGTGATGGCAGTGTATCAAAAGAGGATCGTTCTTGGGCAACTGGTCAAGTTGCTGCGGGATGGTGTTCATTGGGATATGAAGAGAGTTTTCCATTCGGCATATGCCCAATTCATAGGATTCTCGAACATCAACTAGAGTTGCGTTCTCGTTCTCCAGCAGTCGCTTGGTTTCGAGTATATCAATCTCTAGAGGATAGTTCATTTCGGAAATGGGCGCGGCTTCGATCGGCTCGGTTTGGCAGTGATCTTGATATAGATTCGCGTCGATCGCGCTTATCTTGGCGTTCGCGCTGCAAAGAGGGCATTGAGGATCTTTCTTCAATTTCAATTTCCGCGTACGCATCGTGAGAGTGTCGATCGTGAGAAGCGATCCCGAGAGCGATTCGCCGGTTCCGACAATCGCCTTGATCGCTTCAAGCGCTTGCATGCTGCCGACGATTCCGCAGAGCGCGCCTAACACGCCCGCTTCGCCGCAATTCGGAACGCTTCCCGGCGGGGGCGGCTCTGGAAATAGGCAACGATAGCAGGGCTCGGATTCGGACGCGTTGAAGAGAGAAACTTGGCCTTCAAATTTGAATATGCTCCCGTAGACGAGCGGCTTTCGCGCGAAATAGGATGCGTCGTTGTTCAAATATCGAGTCGCGAAATTGTCGGTGCCATCGACGATCAGATCGTATTGCTCGAAAAGCTCGATCGCGTTGTCGGGCTGAACTCCAGCCTCGTGGAGTTTGATGGAAACATGCGGATTTATTTCCTTTAAGCGGTTTTGGGCGGAACGCGTTTTGAGCGCGTCTACATCGGAAGTGCCGTGAAGCAGCTGCCGCTGGAGGTTGTGGAGTTCCACCTTGTCAAAGTCGGCGATGCCAAGTTCTCCAACTCCCGCGGCTGCGAGGTACATCGCAGCAGGACTGCCGAGACCGCCAGCGCCGATGACCAGAACTTTCGAGCGCCGGAGCGTTTCCTGCCCGGCCACGCCGATCTCGTCCAATAGAATGTGGCGACTGTAGCGGGCGAGTTCTTCGGGGCTGAGTGTCGTGGAATCATTGCTCATACTGGGCGGTTGATAGGAATCGTGGAATCGAGAGCAAATGTATTCTCAGAGGAACGGGTGACTTTGGTTGGGGAATAAGGTAGGGCTCGATCCCTCTGGGAGCATAGGCGTCAACTTGCAACTTAGGTGGGTTGATGCAAATCCACGCCGCATTCGCGACGTAGCTACGCCGGGAGTCCGGTGTGGGAAATTCAAAGCTTCCCTGACAAAGCCATTAAGTTGAAGCGTATGCGTCCGGTGGGATTGCTCCCTGCCTTGCGATTTACTTCGAGCTCTCTTAAGAATTGACCTCAGGCGCATCTAACTAAGGTTAGCTCAATATGGAAGATCGCTATATCGTGATAATGGCTGGCGGGAGTGGAGAGCGTTTTTGGCCTGCCAGCCGGACTAAGCGCCCGAAGCACCTATTGCCAATCGTCGGCGAGGAGCCGATGTTGGCTCAAACGGTAGCGCGCCTGGAAGGGTTTGTTCCGACAGAGAATGTGTTCGTAATCACGAATAGCCAGCAGTTGGCCGCAGTGCGCGAGGTCTGCACGACCTTGCCAGAAGCGAACATGGTAGCGGAACCCGTTGGGCGGGACACCGCCGCTGCCGTGGGATTGGCGATGCTCTTGATTAAAGAAAAGAATCCGGACGCGACTCTCGCCATGTTGCCAGCGGACGCGTTCATAAGCGACGCGGCGGGGTTTAGAAAGGCATTGAATGTGGCATTTCGAGCGGCTGAAGATTCGCCGAGTTTGGTTACCCTCGGAATCGCCCCCACGGAGCCGGCAACCGGATATGGTTACATCCAGAAAGGCGAAGCGATTAACCAGTTTGAAGGGCAAGACGTCTATAAAGTCGTCGAATTTAAAGAAAAGCCGGATTTGGCCACGGCCGAAGCTTATCTTAAAAGCGGCGATTATTATTGGAACGCGGGCATGTTCGTCTGGAGCGTTTCCGCTATTTCGAACGCGCTGTCCCGCTATACGCCGACTTTGAAAAGCGGGTTGGACGAAATAGAGAATCGGCGGAGCGCGGGCGAACCGTTGTTCGCTCTTTTAGAAGAGCTATATCCTCGCCTCGAGAAAATCTCCATCGACTTCGCGATTATGGAGCAAGCGGACAATGTCGTGACACTCGCGGCGACCTTCGATTGGGACGACGTGGGCGCTTGGCCCGCCATCGAAAGGCATTTTCCGAAAGACGAGCAGGGCAACGTGGCGGATGGCTCGGCGGTGTTCGAGTCAAGTTCCGGAAACATCGCAGTCGGGCCGGATGGGCATCTGCTGGCGTTTGTGGGCGTGGATGACTTGATCGTCGTGAAAACCGAAGACGCGACATTGGTTTGCAGCAAAAAGGAGGCGCAGAAAATCAAGGATCTCGTGAAGCGCCTCGACGCGGATAAGCGTTAGTTATCCAAAAACTTCTTAATTCCTACTTCCTCATTCTTAATTCAGAAATGCGCTGTATCGGAATAGACTTTGGAGAGCGTCGCGTCGGCTTGAGTTTCGGAGACGAGATAGGAGTCGCCACTCCGTTGGAAGCAGCGGTTCAAGAATCCGAAAGCGAGCGTATCGATTATCTGGTGAAACTGGCGCAGGAGCGGAAGGCAACGGATTTGATTTTCGGCTATCCCTACAATATGGATGGCTCGGTCGGTTTTAAAGCGAAGGAAGTCGACGTCTTTATCGATAAAGTATTGGCGAAAATCGATCTTCCCGTTCACCGCATCGACGAACGCCTTACTTCTCAAGAAGCGTCGAAAGGCTTTTCGAAAGGCCGCGATGATGCCTTGAGGCGCTCGGGAAAAATCGATTCCGCGGCGGCGACCTTAATCCTCCAGGACTTCCTGAGCCAAAACATTCCATTGCCCGACTATGAATTCGACGAAGAGGAGTAGCGGCATTCGATGAGATGGAAATGCGGATGCGCGTACGACGGCACGGACTATTTTGGATGGCAGACTCAAGAGGGTCAGCTCTCCGTGCAGCAAGTCATCGAGGAGGCACTTGAGCAGGTATTTAAAGAAAGGGTTTCCATTTCCGGCAGCGGCCGCACGGATGCTGGAGTTCACGCGATCGAGCAAGTGTTTCATTTCGATTACGATTGGAATCACGCGCCCGGAAAACTGCTCGCCGCGATGCACTCGCTACTGCCCGATTCGATAAAGCCCCTCTATATCGAACAAGTTGGCGACGATTTCCACGCGCGCTTTTCCGCAGTTTCGAAAAAGTATCAGTACCGGCTTTTCTTAGGAGAAGCGGAGCCGATCGATACGCGGTATTGCTGGTCGGTTCAGGAAAATATAAACCTGAATCGAATGGCGGAGGCGATCGCGCTTTTGGAAGGCGAGCACGATTTCGCCGCGTTTGCTGCGAACCGAGGAGTTGAATACGAGTCGACAACACGTACGATGACACGCGCGGATATGACGCAAGACGACCGCTTCGTATACTTGAATTTTCAAGCGAATGGTTTTCTTTATAAAATGGCCCGGAGTCTCGCAGGAGCACTAGTGAATATCGGCTGCGGACGCATCGAGCCGAATGAAATAATTCAGCTTCTAGAAACCGCGAAGCGAACCCCCATGGTATTAGTCGCCCCCGCCCAAGGACTATTCTTGGAGAAGGTGCTCTATTAAGAGTACGACCTTAACCTCCTCGCAATGGTCGGGCTGACTATCCTTAGTCAGCCGTGATTTGTGGATCTACTCGCACCTGGCTGGCTTAGAGGATGTCCAATAAATGCAATATACCGCATTATTAATCTGGGACGGCGCCCGGACGCTACCCAATGCTCGAGCTTCGCTCGAGAAAAAGGTAGTGCTCGGGCGCTGTCCCGAG
>JAJFLS010000308.1 GCA_021772595.1 Opitutales bacterium | reverse complement strand
TCGCACTGACGAGAAACGAGCCTAGCTGCCTTTACTACGGATTCAGCTTCGACGGAAACGCGGTCCATTGCCGTGAAGGCTACGTCGGTGGCGAAGGCCTGTTAGCCCACCTCGACAACGTAGGCGCGCTTCTCGAAGAGTTTCTCCAAACCGCCGAAGTGACTCGTCTAGAAGTACACGGCCCCGCCGAAGAGCTGGAAAAAGTCAAGGAGCCCCTCTCCGCGTTTTCTCCCCAGTATTTCGTGCTCGAATACGGTTTTCGAAATTAGGTCGCGTCTGAACGACGTCCCGCCAAGCGCATTGGAAGATCGCTTTACTAGAACGCGACGATCTTGCCTGTTTCTTCAACGACGACACGGATACCATCCACAAAGGCCGGAACCTTGCTGCGGTCGTATCCAGAAATCGACTCCACGTACACTTTGATGACGGGCTGGTTATTGGCGCCCTGCCCTACGGCGTGGCCGACCACGCCTCTAGCATTCATCAATCCAGCGGATGCGCGATTCTGAGCTGCCCGAGCCGAGGCGAATCGAGCACGTTGACTCGAACTCTCGTTAGACGTTTCAGCAGAACTTGAAGACTCTGTTTCAATGCCGACCATGGAAACATTCAAAACGCTAAGTACTTCCTGGATCGGATTCGCAATCGCCGTCCGATTGCTTCCCGCGAAGAGCAAGCCGACCGCGCGAGGATTCGTATCGACATCTTCCATCATTAGGGATCCTGAATCACCACCAGCGAGAAATTTGCTGCCTTTGTTTTCGATTACAATTTGACCGGTAAATGTTGCTGTACCTATCGTTCCACCAGCGCATTCGTTCTCGTAGCTGACACGTATTGTCGCATTCAAACCGCTAACTCGACTCTTGGAAAATCCGGTGGTTCGACCGCTCTTTTTAACGCGTTGCCTTGAAAATGCATCAACCGTATTCGAGGAGATCGTACCGATCCCCAGGATCGCGCCGGTTTCGTCAACTACTCCTGGATCTACCAAAGCGATGGCGGCATCCACATTCGCAGCCGCATAGAGAGCAAGGTCATGCGTACCAGCGGAAACCAGCGGCAACGCCGCTCTCGCAAATCCCGCCACATCGATCGAGTTACTTGCATCGCATCCTACATCGATTAGGCCAGGATGAATGATCGAACTTCCAAGAGTCGTGAGCACGCCGTTCCCTCCATTAACGATATCCGCAGCCAAGACATGATAGTTGCTCAAAATGTAGATGTTGCCATTCCCATCTTCCACCAAAGATCCTAAAGTTCCCGCACAGCAATAGCCATTCGCTAGGTCTTGCCCCCAACCTCCTGAGGTTCCCATTTGAATTAGACCGTCCTGCAATCCTCTATGATCGAGGCTTGGAGTGCTGTCGTCACCACCGCCTCCCTTGTTTGGACCCTTTCCGGGAGGAGGGGCCGCGTATATTACGGATGCGCAAATTCCAACGGCAACGAGAATGGATAGAATGAGATTACGATTTTTCATAGGAACTATGGGTTGAGCGTTTTGGGGATTCATTGCAGTTATTCTGTGGTAATTAATTAAGTTAATAAGATCGTTGAAAGTAGTCAATTTAATCAGATTCATTGATCGGACGCAACCCGTTCGATTGTAGGGGAAAAGGATTAGGATCAACTATGCCATGAGCATAGTTTTTGGAAAAGTGATCCATCTCACGAACGCAAGTGCACTCGTTTTCAACGGCTTAACGCCAACGAACCGTATTTCCAGAGCAGATCTCTTCTCTCGAGAAATAGGCCAATTCATACTCCGAAAAGAATCGCAGCTAATCCTTTGTCCTCTTTGAATGTCTCTGTATCTCTCGTTTGGAATACATGAAGTCATGAATTCCAGTTGTTTCCCTGAGACGTTCTCTCCTCAGTATTTGGTGCTCGAGTACGGGATTATTCTGAATTAGGGGGTGCCCTCTTCCTCCGGCTCTTCCTCCGCGTCGCCTTTCGCGTCTAGCTTCTTTTTCAGTTCCTCGAAATCTTTCTGAAGCTTCCGGTTCGCTTCTTGGATTTCCATCACTTCCTCGCGCAAGGTCTTGATGTTCTGGTCCGGCTTTTGATCTCCCTTCAATTTCGCCACGGCGCTTTGGACTGCCTTCCGCCTTGGGTCCGCGGGATCGCCTGCATCGAAAGTCTGCAAGGCCGCCAAGGCTTTCGGATCGCCCAGAGTCGCGAGCGAAGCCACTGCGGCCGTCATCACGGTATCGCGCGGATCGTTGAGGTGGCCGACCAGAAATTGGCGAACCGAACTTGTGTCGTCGCTATCGCTCGCAAGCGAAGCCAGCGCCTTCAGATTCGTTCCGTACTCGCGATTCCCATACAAGGTCGCGTCCGTTTTGAGCTTTCCTAAAACCGGCTCAATATAGGCGGGATCCGTCTGACCACGCATCGCTGCAATCGCCGCGTTTGAGCGATACTGATTGAATCCGTCGTTATTCAATTCCGCCAGAAGCGCCGCTTGGACTTCGGAATCCTGATACGGCGCAAGCGAACGAATGAGATCGCTCGCGATGATCGGATTCGTTTCAGATTCTAAAAACTCCAGAATCGCGTCGGGCACTGTATCATGAAAAAATCCGCCTAGCGCTTGAGCGACCGCCTGACGCGCTCGATCATTCTCTTGCTCCTGAGAGGCGAGCAACGCCTCGCGGGCCTCGTCAGTGTGAATCGCCTTCAACGCTTTTGCCGCCTCAACTCGGACGCCCCAAAAAATGTCGGCGTTTAGACGCTTCTTCAACGCGTCGATGGTTTTCTGATCCTTTTTCTCTTTCAGCGCTTCGATCGCCCAAACGCGGCCGATCATATCCGATTCATCTTCCAACTGCGCAAAGAGCATGTCGCGAGGTTTCTTGATATCGAATTTCGCGAGCAGCGAATACTCGGGATCGATCCGAACGACTTCCGGCTTCCACGGCAATGCTAGATAGAAATCCTCTTCCGCTTCGGTAAGTTGAATCGTGCGGTTCTCAACTGAATCGCCTTTCTTGAAGCGAAGTTCAATCGGTATCTCGAATTTCAATACCGTGTCGGAAATCTTCTGAGTTTGCTTGATTGAAACTTTAGCAAGCCCTTGCTTCGCGTCCCAGGCATAGGAGACCGTCAGTTCCGGATGATGAGCGTTAAAGACGTACTGATCGAAAAACAGATCCCAATCGCGGCCAGAAAGCTCCTCGATGACTTTCATCAAATCCTCTGTTCGAGCCACTTTATAGGAATGCCGATCCAGATAGGTCTTGATACACTTCCGGTACAGGTCATCCCCCAGCCGAGAACGCAGCATATTCAGAATCCAGCTCCCTTTCGGATAAGCGCGGTAGTCGAACTGATCAAACGGCTTCTCGTAATCGCGAAAAACCATGGGACGCGTATCGTTCTTTCGGTTGAGCACGGAATTCGCATTGCCGCGCATTTCCCACAAAAAATGATCCCGACCGTATTTGTGTTCATGGTACAGCGCGTCGTAGTAAGTCGCGAATCCCTCGTTCAACCAAATATGGCTCCAGTCCTTGCAGGTCACTAAATCGCCGAACCATTGGTGAGCCAGCTCGTGGGCGACCAGACCCTCCGCCGAGCGGATCTTGCGGGTTTCCGCGTTTTGAATCGCCCGGGTCGTCAAGGTCGTCTGACTCGTGTTCTCCATCCCGCCCGCGACGAAATCGTCCACAACGACCTGGTCGTACTTCTCCCATGGATAGGATACGCCGATGTAGTCCTCGAAAAACGCCATCATTTCCTTCGTTCCATCAAAGTAGATCGCGGCATCATCGATTCGCGAAGGAGGCATCCAAAACGCCATTGGCACCTTCTTGTAGTTGTCCTCGATCTTCTCGAAATTTCCCGCGCACAAAGTCACGAGGTAATTGACATGCGGCTTCTCCTGCAGCCATCGCCATGCAACCAAGCCGCTATCCCTATCCTTTTTCTGGGAAATCTTTTTCCCATTGGATAGCGCCACCATGCCTTCCGGAACGTTGCAGATTATCTCCGAAGAAAAGCGCTCGTTCGGGTAGTCGTAGCAGGGATACCAATACCGCGCTTGGTGAGTTTCTCCTTGAGTGAAACAATGCGCGTCACCCTCCCGGTAGCCCATTTCCGGAGTCCTAAAAAAGAGCCCGAGACGCGGCTCCGCTGAATAGGTAATCGAAACCGTCGCCGGCTCGCCTACCGGAATAGGCTCCTCGAACAGAATCACGATCTTCTCGCCAGTATTATCGTATTCGCGAATCGCCACGCTCGATTCAACCTCGGAAACATCGAGGTCGAACGCATCCAGCTTCAGTTCGACCAAGTCATGGGCGATCGGCTGAAAGCGAATCGTCGCCGTGCCGCTGACCGAACGAGCACCGAAATCCGGAGTTACGTTCAACAAAAGATGCTCGACGTCGACTTCGCGACTCGGCGCGTATTTCCTACCCTCGACACCTTCCAAAGCCGGGACCATGCCGAGACGGCAATACTCGCTCTCCAGCTCGAATGTCTCCGAATTGACGAGAGAAAGATTGGAAAAAAATGCTAGTAAGACGAAGAAGTAATTGCGACAAGTCATGGTCGCTTCAATACTCCCGAAGCCTAGAACCGCAACCCAAATCCAGACCGGCCCATGAAAACGTATCACTTCCTATTGATCACGCTGACTTTGATTTCAAGCGGATGGTTATTCTCCCGAGAGAACCCTGCTCCAGTCGAAGGACTGCACAGCGCAACGCCGCGAATACATGCACTGACGGGAGCCAAGATCGTCGTTTCGCCGGGCATGATCTTGGAGGACGCGACAATCGTCATCAGAGATGGCCTCATCGAAGCCGTTGGCGAGAATGTGGCGGCACCGACTGACGCCCGAATTTGGGATCTATCAGGGAAAACGGTCTACGCCGGGTTCATCGACGCCTACACTCACTACGGGATGCCGGGCGGTCTCAAGCCCTTCAAGCGCCGCGATACGGAAGAAGGGGTTCCCCCTCCAAAGCCTCAGCCCTCGCCGTCCCAGACGGGATCCGCCTATTGGAATCCTCTCGTTACTCCTGAACGAAACGCCGCCGAGTTCTACAAGGCCAATGCGAAAGACGCCGCTAAACTCAGCGATCTCGGATTCGCCACTGTAGCCACATTTCCGGGACGAGGAATATTCCGCGGACAAGGAGCCCTCGTCAACCTCAACGGCAAACCAATCAACCAATCGTCAATCAGCCTCAACGTAGCCCAGCACATCGCCTTCGAAATCGCTTCGCGCTCAGCGGCGAAGTCCGGCACCACTCCTTATCCCACATCGCTAATGGGCAGTATCGCGTTGATTCGCCAAGCTCTGTACGATGCGGATTGGCACGCGAAATCCGAAATCGCCCACCAAGCGAATCGCGACAAGATCGAGCGGCCCGTTGAAAACGCCGCTCTGGCGAATCTCCAGCCATTGATAGCGCAAAAGCAATTCGCCTTGTTTCAAGCTTGGGACGAGCTGGACTACCAGAGAATCGAGAAAATCTCCGACGAGTTCTCAATCGACTTCGCGATTCTAGGAAACGGTTACGAGTATCGGCGATCCGACCAGCTGAAAGAAAGCGGAGCCACGGTCATCCTGCCGCTCGCCTTTCCGAAAACGCCTCATGTCGAGCGACCGGACCAATCCCTGGATATTTCCCTCGAGCAACTCCAGCATTGGGAATTCGCGCCATCGAACGCCGCCTTTCTGGCCAAACAAGAAATCCCTTTCTGCCTGACCAGCCACTTTCTACCCGATCCGGGCAAGGAATTCTGGAAGAGTCTCCGTGCCGCAGTTAAACGCGGTCTCCCAGCAGACGCCGCCCTCGCATCAGTTACAACTGAACCCGCCGAGCTCTATGAAATCGGCGATCGGCTTGGCACGATCGAAAAAGGAAAAATCGCCAATCTCGTCGTAGCCACCGGAGACTTGTTCGCGGACGACAAAGCCGAAGTCGCCGCCATGTGGATTGACGGAGACTACCAAGAAAAGAAAGCCGCGCGAAAAATCGACTTAGAGGGTAAATGGGATTTCGCTTGGACCGGCATCGACGGATTCGAATCCGCTGACATCGAGGACACCGCAGGAAAAGCGGCCTTGAAACTTGGTGACGCCAAAATCCCGTTATCCATTAACGACAAAGAGCTCCTAATACTCATCAGCGAAGCGCATCTTGGGAACGAGAGCGAAGAAGGGCTTGTTCGCCTCCAAGCCTATATTGAGCCAAACAGATTGTCAGGCAGTGGTCAGATGCCCGACGGAGTCGCCTTTCAATGGTCCGCAACCCGAAGCCAAGACGCTAGCGCCAATGAACCCGGAAAAGACAAAACCGGAAATGAAAATGAGAAAAAGAAGTACGAGGAGATCCCCGCCCTAGTTTTCAATCAATATCCGGCGGGCGCCTATGGTGTCGAAGAACCTGAAATTCCGGATACAATTCTAGTAAAAAACGCGACTCTTTGGACAAACGGATCCGACGGGGTCATGGAGAAAGCCGACCTGCTAATAAAACAAGGAAGGATCTCTAAAATCGGACGGAAGCTCAAGACACCAAAAGGAAGTCTGGTCATCGACGCCGCAGGCAAGCACGTCACCCCTGGTCTGATCGACTGTCATTCCCACACGGCCATGAGCCGAGGGGTCAACGAGGCCGGCGACGCGATCACCGTGGAAGTCCGTGTGGCCGACATTGTCAATCCGGTCGACATCAACATTTATCGTCAACTCGCCGGCGGATTGACCTCAGCGAATCTCCTCCACGGATCTGCCAATCCAATGGGCGGTCAAAATCAGGTGATCAAGTTGCGTTGGGGCGAAGACGCCGAAGCCTTCAAGTTTGCAGGCGCCAGACCCGGAGTGAAATTCGCGCTCGGCGAAAACGTCAAGCAAAGCAACTGGGGCGATGATTTCAAAAAGCGCTACCCCCAAACCCGCATGGGCGTCGAGCAGTTCATGGTGAGCAATTTCCGAGCGGCTGAAGACTACGAGCGAAAATGGGAGGACTACAACTCCGGCCAAAGCCTCGACCCTCCTCGAAAGAACATTCGCCTAGAAGCCGCTTTGGAAATCCTCAAAGGCGACCGCGACGTGCACATCCATTCTTATCGCCAGGACGAGATCCTCATGTTCGCTCGGCTCGCCAAGAGGCTAGATTTGAAAGTCGCCGCGTTCCAGCACATCCTCGAAGGCTACAAAGTCGCGGATGCGATGGCCGAGATAAACGCGGGCGGATCCACGTTTTCAGATTGGTGGGCATACAAGTTCGAAGTGTATGACGCAATTCCCTACAACGGAGCGATCATGCACAAGGCAGGCGTTCTAACATCCTTCAACTCCGACGACGCTGAACTCGCCACACGCTTGAATACGGAAGCTGCCAAAGCCGTTAAGTACGGCGGGCTATCCGAAGAGGAAGCATTGAAATTCGTAACGCTCAACCCCGCCATCCAACTGGGCGTCGACGATCGCGTCGGCTCGCTCGAAAACGGCAAAGACGCGGATTTTGTTATCTGGAGCGACCATCCCCTCTCCACCTACGCCCACGCCGAGCAAACGTGGATCGACGGAATTAAACGCTTCGATAAGAGCGACCAACTGCTTAAACATGAGGAAGCCAGTAAAGAACGAGAGGCGCTCATACAGAAAGCCCTTGCCGCGCGACTTAAAGAACTAAAGCTCGCAACCAGCAAGAAGAAGACGGATACCGAATCGGACGATGAGGAGCCCGACGACGAAGACCCCGACATCCACTGGATTTACCACGACGGAACCCATCACTACAGCTGTTCCGGATTAGAAGAGGAGGGACACTAATGAACAAGCCAATCAAAATAGCTACTTTCGCGCTAATCGTATCCGCATCTTGGATCACTCACGCGCACGACGGCATTCCCGGAGCTAAGCAAACGGATCCGATTCTCTTGAAGAATGGAACGATCCACACCGTTTCGGGCGACAGCTTTCCTAGCAGCGGTATTCTCTTCGAAAACGGCAAGATCACCGCCATTGGATTGAACATCGACGCTCCTTCGAACTGCGAGATTATAGACCTCCAAGGCAAACACGTTTACCCGGGCCTCATATCGTCTAACTCCACAATCGGATTGGTAGAAATTAACGCGGTAAGAGCCACGCTCGACTATTCTGAAACCGGCCCGCTCAACCCAAACGCCAAGTCCTCCACAGCTATCAATCCCGACAGCGAAGTCATCCCAGTCACGAGAGCGAATGGCGTACTAGTCGCTCACGTAATCCCTCAAGTAAACGGTGGCGCAGGCCTAATCGGTGGCACCTCCACCGTAGCAGCTCTTGATGGATGGACGATCGAGCAAATGGCCCTCAAATCCTCGGCAGGAGTGCATGTCCGGTGGCCGAGAGCACCCGGCATGCCTTCGTTTCACCCCGACAGTCCTAGCGTCTACAATGCTGTAAAAGTCGAGGAGAAGTACGTAGAAAATATTCGCAAACTCGAAAAAGCATTCCGAGACGCCCGCGCATTTCTCAAGGCGAAAGATAGTGGTGCGAAACCACTCGACGTGGATCTTCGCTGGGAAGCTCTAGCGCCTGTCCTCAAAAAGGAAATACCGGTATACGTAACCGCGTCCAAACTACGGGAAATCAAAGACGCTATTCATTGGGCCAAAAGCGAGGATTTAAAGATAGTCATCATTACGGGCAACGATGCTTGGCGAGCGGCTGACGTTTTCAAGGACAGCGACACTCCCGTTATCGTCAGCGAAGTGAACGCCCTGCCGAGGCGTCGCTGGGAGTCTTACGACACCGCATTCTCAAATGCCGCCAAGCTCCACCAAGAAGGCGTCTCATTCGCAATCGCTTACGGCTTAGACGGACCGACTTCGTCCAACGAGCGCAATCTTCCCTACGAAGCTGGCAAAGCTGCTGCTCACGGCCTGCCAAAGGACGAAGCTCTCAAAGCGGTCACCCTCTACCCTGCTCAAATACTTGGCGTCGACCATCTCGTCGGCTCTCTCGAAACCGGAAAACACGCAACTCTCATCGTGACAGACGGCGACCCGCTCGACATTCGAACGCAAGTCCTTCAAGCCTACATCCAGGGCCGCGCC
>JAJFLS010000307.1 GCA_021772595.1 Opitutales bacterium | reverse complement strand
CCGGATGCAGCACTATTGCAGGCGGCTGCAGATAGCGAGTTGAGCGATCCAGATCAATTGGCAATACAAGCGCGCCGCATGTTGAAGGATCCGAGAGCGCGTCGATTGGCGACCGAATTTTTTGGGCAATGGCTAGGCTTCTACCGCTTCGACGACTATGCGGGAATTGATACGGAGACGTTTCCCTTCTTCGACTCTGAGCTCAAAACGGCATTATATGAGGAGTCGATCCGTTTTTTTGAGTATTTGCTCGTTGAGGATCGGCCGGTCGATGAGGTCTTCTCTGCAGACTATGCGTTTTTAAATCAGCGATTGGCGCAGCACTACGATGTCCCTTGGGATGGAAGTGAACTTTCTTCCGATGATCTGGTTCGGGTTGAGGGCGTGCAGGCTTTTAACCGAGGAGGATTGCTGCGATTGGGTACTGTGCTCGCCGTAACGTCTGCTCCTCAGAGGACGAGCGCAGTCAAGCGAGGCGATTGGGTTCTCCGTCGTGTACGCGGGACTCCTACTCCTCCTCCCCCCGCAGATGTGGGTTCCATTCCGGCAGAGGAAGTATTGCCGGATGGCCTAACCGTGCGGGAACGCCTGGAATCCCATCGCAGCGATACTTCCTGCGTGAACTGCCATACCAAGATCGATCCCCTGGGATTTGCCTTGGAGAATTTTAATCCTTTGGGGCAGTGGCGGGCTTCTTATGGGGACGGGGGGAATATCGATACGACTGGAATTCTGGACGATGGAACTGAGATAGTGGATTTTGACGGGCTTTCTGATTATCTCCTTCGGGAGAAAGCTACATTTCATCGAAATTTCTGCCGTAAATTGCTGGGGTACGCCCTGGGACGCAGCGAGATCGTGTCAGACCGCTTATTGATCGACAAAATGCTCAAAACCCTTGAAGATGACAACCGGTTCTCAACCCTCATTTCACTAATCGTGACCAGCGATCAGTTCCGCAATCAACGCGGACAATCGATCGAATCCGCGATGCGAATGAATGAGGAAGCGAAACAAGGTGAGATCTAAAATGCCGAACCGTTCACTAAGACGAAAACTTTCCCGGCGCGCCTTTTTACGCGGCGCCAGTCTCACGCTGGCTTTGCCGTGGCTGGAATCCATTCCCGTTTTTGGAAACGAAGCAGTCAAGGGCTCGAGATCGGCTGTCTCGGGAAAGCCGCCGGTTCGCTTCGGCTGTCTCTTTTTCTCAAATGGCGTGGAACCGGCACATTGGTGGGCCAAGCGAAACGGGCCCGAAATGGAAATTGGGCAGGGGCTTTCGCCTATGGCGCCTCACACGAAGGACATTTCTTTTGTACGCGGTTTATACAATCAAAAGGCGGTCGAACACGATAGCGCTCACCAGGGACGGACGACCAACCTGCTTTCGGGCGCTTGGGTGAGCAAGGATCAGAGCGAGATTCGCGTCGGGCAAACCATGGACCAGGTCATGGCAAAGGCAATTGGGCGTCAATCGGCTATTCCGAGCCTCGTGATGGGGATTGAGCCCACTGAGCTGAGATTGGAAGACGGCCTCTCAATGATATACGGTTCCAATATTTCCTGGAGCGCAGACACTAAGCCCGCGATGAAGGAAATCTATCCTTCGCGCATTTTCGATCTCCTCGTCGGTGGCGGGAATCGCGAACTGGATCGGAGCATCCTCGATGAAGTATTGGAAGACGCGGAAAGCTTAACCAATCAGGTCAGTTACTCGGACCGGCATAAATTGAGCGACTACCTCGATTCGATTCGCGATATCGAGACCCGGATCGAGCATTCCACCCAAGCGCAACCGAGCAGTGGATGGCAGCCTTCATTGACTCAGCCTAACTTTGAAAGACCCGCAGACGCGCTGCCGGACGATATCCCCAGCCACATGAAGCTAATGATGGATTTGATCGTGCTGGCCTTCCAAATGAATAAAACGCGCATCGCCACCTGCATGCTGAACAACGATCTTTCGCAGATGAATTTCGGTTTTCTCGAGCACGTGCAAGGCAGCCTTCATCTAGACCTGACCCACAATGGTCGGGACCCGAAGCTGGAGGCCATGTACTTGAAAACAAATCAATTCCATACCGAGCAGTTTGCCTACCTAGTTGAGCGTATGAAAAATATCGATGAAGGCGGCAGCAGCTTGCTCGATAATTCCATCATGATGTTCTGCTCAAATTTCTTCGATGGTGACAAGCATCAGGCGGATCATATGCCTATTCTTCTCGCCGGCCGGGGCGGAGGCAGTCTGCAGCAGGGTCAAATTCTCGACTACATGGACGAAGACGAAAGCAATCGAAGGGCCTGCAGTTTATACCTATCGATTATGGACCGGATGGGCATCGAGCGTCCTGGCTTCGGCGATACCAACCGGCGCTTGAAGTATCTTTAACGCATTCCGATAATCGTATATTATGCATCACCGGGGCGAGCCCCGAGGTATTCTCAGGTAGCGGCCCTCCAAGCTTCGAGGTATCAACCCGAAGGGAATAATATCTCACTTTGGAGGCAGAGCTCCTCTCCAGCCGGCACTTAGAATTTTCTGATGCTGGCTTAGGGCCCTAGCGTATTCCGGATTGCCTGCGACGTTTTTCATTTCGTCCGGATCCGTCGTGTGATCGTAAAGCTCTTGAGCAAGCACTTCGCCGCTATTCCAATCTCGCCATTCCACATAACGGTACCGGTCGGTCCGTGTAGCATAACCCATAACCTCTCCATGACGAGAGTGACGAGCATCTTTATACATTCGTGGGTACTGGTTGAAGACAGCCGTTTTCCAAGGTTGGTTTGGAGATTCGAGCAATGCCTTCATGCTAACGCCTTCCAGACCAATGGGAATATCTAACCCACAAACCTCAGCCAAGGTCGGATACAAATCTACAAGTTCCACAAAGGCGTTGGAAACCGCCCCTTTATTTGATTGCCCAGGTACCGATAGCATCAGGGGTACGCGTGCCGATAACTCGTAGTTGTTCGCTTTAGTCCAAAGCCCTTGTTCGCCTAAGTGAAAACCGTGATCTCCCCAAAGACAAATAACCGTGTTGTCCGCAATCTCTAACGTTTCTAGTCGATCTAACAATCGCCCCAATAATGAATCCACATAGCTAATACAAGCATAGTAACCATGGCGAAGATTCTGAATCTGTTCGGTGCTCATCGAAGCAGTGTTCTCTGGGATGTCGGTATACCCTTCCAATTCATGCCAAGACCTTGTCCCATACTCGGGAGCTCCATCGGGGTATCGATTGGAAGCGGGACTCGGAATCGTGTCGCGATCATATAGGTCCCAATACTTCTTAGGGGCGACGAACGGGAGATGCGGCTTACGAAAACCTACCGCAAGAAAGAATGGTTGCTCATTGGCGCTCAAGGAATCCAGGGCACCCAAAGCGGCTTCGCATACGATCCCATCGATAAAGGTCCCATCCAGCACATCCGCGGCTTCGGAAGCAGCCTGCTTAAGCTTCGTGCCGATTAGATTCTGAGGCAATGCATAGCGAACCCTCCGGTCGCCCGATATTACATCATGAATAGCATCCTCCGACCAGGATGGAGGGTCCTTGGCTGGCCTGCCACCACCATGGAGAATTTTGCCAATCGAACGAGTATAATAGCCATTATTCTTAAAATGCTGCGGCAATGACACGAGATCCGGTCGCGCGTCTCGAAAGTGAGTTCCTAAATCCCAAACCTCAATCGTGTCCGGGCGCATACCCGACAAAAGAGACAGTCGAGACGGGCAACAAACGGCCAATTGGCAATAGGCTCGATCAAAACGGGTACCGCTCTCTGCCAGTCGGTCGAAATTGGTACTGATGACGACCTCGTCCCCGTAGCAACCCAAGGTCGGTCGAAGGTCGTCGATGGCAATGAATAGGACATTTGGATTCGACTGGCTCACCACAGGTGGAGCGCCTCGAGCTCCGAATTGAAAAATACTAAAAACGAAATAAATAGTGAGAAGATGCTTCATCATTCCGAAAGGTTCATTTTTCTGTAAGCTTCATAAAAGAGACGTCCCTGTTTCAACTGCGAAGCCGATGTAAAATGCAGATTATCAGCGCTCTTTTCCAATTCATCCAAATCAATCCAGTCGTAATAATCGCGCTCCTGTTCTTGAGCTTTACGAATTTTCATAGCGTGCGAATATCGGCCCAAGGGCGGATTGATACGAGCTGCGATAAATGGAAGTCTAGGTTGATTCAAATCCGTCCTCAATCGCTCGATCAGCGCGTCCAGGTTTTCTCCATACAAACCTGCGAGATCTTCATATTGACTATCGTTCTCTCCCTGGTTCCAAAGGACCGCGACAATCTCCAAATCCCGAGTTTCTTGAGCCTTTTTCAGCAAGGTTACCAATCGGGTTGCGAGACCGTTTTCACTTCTATCCCTCGGTCTCCAATGCGATGCGATACTGGTCGCTCCACAAGTGAATTTAAACAAACCGACTATTCCGTCCCATTCTTTGCAAAATCCGAACTCAGGCCCGATGTAATCAGACTGCGCATACAATCCCGACTTCCATTGACCATCATTGACATAGGGAATCGTAGGGAGATCTCTCCCTGCCTGCGCATTTTCATGAGCGAAGTGCTGGACGTTCTCAAGATAATGATAGTTTTTATCTAAACCCTCAATCTCTGTTCGCCTGCCCACTGCATTGGATTGCCCAATGACGATCACCGTCTTCAGCGGCTCAGGTTTCGCAACTTCCTTTCTCGTCCAACTATAAGCTTCCGGATCGAATTCAAAGGCTCCTTTCAACGGAAGGTCGTCGGCATTGGTATCTGGTAAATAGGAACCCAGTTCCGCGGCGACTTGATTCCCTCTTCCCGTGTCCGCTAGATTATTCCATTCATTCGGATCACTCTGCAAATCATATACCTCTTCATCCCCGCCATTGTAACGCGTATAACGAAAGCGCTCGGAACGAATCGAGTGATTTCCGTACTTGAACGTAGTCAGAGTCGGATGCCATTCCCTATCGGAATCGCGCAGCAACGGAACGAGCGATTCGCTATCCAGCGATTTTTCAGGCAGCCCGCACAATTCATTAAGAGTTGCATAAATATCGACTAGATTAACCGGGCGACTAGACGTCGAACCAGGACTCGTAACTCCCGGAGCGGCGATAATAAACGGCACCCGCGTGGTTCTCTCCCAAAGCGCAGCCTTGAGCCAACGTTGCTTCTCTCCTAAATGCCAACCGTGATCGCTCCAAAATACGATAATCGTATTTTCGGCATGCCCACTATCATCAAGAGCCTTCAGCAGTCGCCCGACTTGGGCATCCGCAAAAGCAATATTCGCCAGATAAGCCCGCACCGCTTCTCGATACTTTCCGCTGTCCTTAATCTTCGCGTAATACGCAGCGAATGTCTTTGCCACCTTCATCGCTTCCGGCGGCAAATCATCGAGATCGTCCTCTTTCAAAGCCGGCAGCTCAATTGACTCCAACGGAAATTGATCGAAATACTTTTGCGGAGCATACCACGGTAGGTGAGGATGAAAGAGCCCACATGCCAAAAAAAATGGTTTCTCTTGCTGATACGTATCTAAAAACTCAGCACAGTATTCGACGGACTTTGCGTCTGAATAATCGTCTTCGGCCAGATTCGGAATCGCTCCCCAATCGCCTTCGTGCCCCATCCACAATCCGCTAAATGGGTGACCTTCAGGTTTAGGAGCCACTT
>JAJFLS010000306.1 GCA_021772595.1 Opitutales bacterium | reverse complement strand
ACGCCCTCTCCTCGTACTCCGGCGATCGCGCCGAACAGTACGCGCACCTGAAGCTGGAGAAACCCGTCCCGCACGGCCCCTTCGGCCGCTATGACAGCTACACCGAAATGGTCGAGGAAATGGACCGGGCCGTGGGTCGCTTAGTCGCGGCCTTGAACGCCCTTCAGCTTCGCGAAAAAACACTCATCCTCTTCATCGCGGATAATGGCTCCCCTCAGCAAATGATCATCCGGGCCGACGCGAATGGTCAGCTCGTCAAGACGCCCGTCGTCTCGCTGCGCGGCGGTCGCGTGATTCCCGGCGGCAAAGGCACCTTGCTCAATACCGGAACAAACGTTCCGATGATCGCCAATTGGCCCGGCACAATCGAGTCCGGTCAAGTTGTCGACGACCTTGTCGATCTCAGCGATTTTCTCCCGACATTCGCCGAGCTAGCAGGCGCCGACCTTCCAGCCGGTCGCAAACTCGACGGCCACAGTTTCGTTCCGCTACTAAAGAGGGCCGGTCCTTCGTCACGAAAATTCGCATACAGCGAGGAAGCCGTCCTCCCCAAGCCCGGCGGCGTCGAACCGGAAGGCGAAAACTCCGGCCTTCGATGGGTCCGCACCGCCGACTGGAAACTCTACTCCGACGGACGGCTCTTCGACATGCAAAACGACGATCGCGAAGAACGCCCCCTGCTCAGCAAAAACGATAGCAAAAAGCAGAAGCACGCGCGAGCAGAACTGACGAATGCGTTGGAGAGCTTGAAACTGTAGCAACTAAAAGGTATGAAGGACTGGCTCAGTCCTCCAATCAACAAAGCATCCCCGAGGTAAGAAGGGTGTTGAAATTAACGATATATCGGTATCAAATTTCCGAGAAAAGAAAGTCGTGACAAATAGAGTAGACTTCAACTCCATGTAGCTCAGTGCTTCAGCCTGAGTCTTGTACAGATGAAATGCTCAGGCTAAAGCACTGAGCTACTGTATGGCTACTACAAGCTTCGAAACATTTATTCAAACGAAAGCGAACCTAGGAATGACTGAACCAATGTTGGGTCCTCATGCAGAAGCGCACTAGCATGAGCATCAATGGCACTTCGATAAGGACTCCCACCACGGTCGCAAGCGCCGCGCCCGAGGAAAGGCCGAACAACATCACTGCCGTAGCAATGGCAACTTCGAAGTGGTTGGACGCGCCGATCATGGCCGCTGGGGCGGCATCTTCGTAGGAAAGTTTGAGCCATCGAGCTAATCCGTAGGTCAGCGCGAAGACGAACAGAGTCTGCACCGTTAGAGGAATGGCGATCCAGAGAATGGTCAGGGGATTTTCCAGGATGGTGTCGCCCTTGAAACTGAATAGCAGAACCAAGGTCGCCAACAAAGCGATGATCGAGACTGGCGTGAGGTAGTGAAGAAATTTCTCAGCGAACCATTCCTTCCCCTTCGTCTTCATGATCCATAAGCGCGACAAATAGCCAGCAGCCAAGGGCAAGGCCACGTATATCGCGACCGATAGCAACAGAGCCTGCCACGGCACCGGCATCCGGTTCACTCCAAGCAGCCAGCCGCCCAACACACCGTAGAGCAGAAGCATAGCCAAAGAATTGATCGCCACCATGACGAGAGTGTGCCCCTGATTTCCGCGGGCCAGGTAACCCCACACCAGCACCATGGCGGTACAGGGAGCGATCCCCAGCAGGATAGCCCCAGAAATGTAGGAACGATAAAGCTCTACCTCGGTACCGTCCTTGACGATCTCCGTGCCGGGTAGCAGGCCTTTGAAAAACAGTCCGAGAAACAGCGTCGCGATGGCCAGCATAGTGAAGGGCTTGATAGCCCAATTCACGATCAGAGTCAGGGCAACGGGCTTTGGATTACGGCTCGCCTGCACGACTTCGCCGAAGTCGATCTTCACCATGATCGGATACATCATGAAAAAGAGACAGATAGCGATCGGGATCGAGACCACCGGCGCGCCGTTCACATAGATAGCCATACCATCGAGCGTTTCGGCCAGACCAGGCGCGACCTTTCCGAGACCGATGCCCGCGAGGATGCACAGGCCTACCCAGAGAGTGAGGTGTCGTTCAAAGACACTCATTGATGATTTATCGAGAGTCATAAATATCGATTCTTTAGAGCCAAGAGATACAAAAGTCCTAGGCGCTGATAGCTTGTGCGCATGCAGCGTTTTCCCGCTGCATGCGTGCGGTAACTGCTGACCGCTTCCGGATGTCCTTGTTGAATTCGATTGATTCTCCATAGCAGTCCTGAAGACACTTCAGGTTCTTCTGCAAAAGAGGGTTGGTGGCGTCAGCAAGTCGATAAACCTTCCATTGCGCCACACGCTCATCCTCAACCATACCAAGTTCCTTCATATAACGCAGTTGCTTGGAGATTTTCACCTGGTCGGAATCCAGAATTTCGACCAAATGACATACGCATAGTGGCCCGTCCTTCAGAAGGTTAAGGATTCGTAATCGCTGAACGTCACAGAAACACTTGTAGACCTGCACTATCTCCATTCGCTGCATATGCATCTATTCGCATATGCGGTCAATCAGATTTAATGACCAGGAAAAACGGGAGCCCCCGGGCAAGCCCGAGGCGCGCCAACTTAAAGTTAAAGCGACGGTTCGCGGATTGTAGGAGCCTGCTTGCAGGCGATAGTTTTCCTGGGCTACGCCGTAAAGAATCGCCTGCAAGCAGGCTCCTACATCTGAGAAAACACCTTAAGTTGACGGCTATGGGGCAAGCTCCGAGGTGTTCTCAGGTAGCAACGAAGCAAGGAGGGTGCCCTCCAACACATTCTCAAAAAACTTGCCTCTATCTAACGAGATAGATACTAACTTCATTCCTTCTCTTAATATGTAGCTAAACCAAAACCATGCCCAAGCCAACTCTCTCGATATTCTCACAAAACCTGCTGCTCGTTTCAATTTTTTCGCTTCTCTCGCTCACCCAGGCTGTAGCCGAAAAATGGGATGAGGCAATCAGCGAAGCGAAAGTCATTATCGGAGAGATGATGACAGAAACAAACTATCCGGGGCTTTCCATATCTATCGGTTTTGACGGTGAAATAATTTGGTCCGAAGGATTCGGATACGCAGACATCAGTTCAAAAACAGCCGTCGATCCATCCTTCTCCAAATTCCGCATTGGCAGCGTCTCAAAACCGCTCACCGCGTTTGCTGTTGGAAAGCTCGTACAGGAAGGAAAACTCGATCTCGATGCTCCGATTCAAAAGTACGTTCCCGATTTCCCTTCGAAACGATGGTCTTTCACTGTTCGGCAAGTAGCCGGTCACCTCGCCGGAATTCGACATTACATCGACTTTGATATAGAGGGATTTCGAACGGAGCATTACAGCACGGTGATGGAAAGTCTCGATACATTTAAAGACGATCCCCTCCTACACGAACCTGGTACGAAATATTCCTATTCAAGCTACGGCTGGAATCTTATGAGCGCCGTCGTCGAAACCACCGCAGAGCAAGAGTTTCTCAGCTATATGGAATCGCACGTTTTCGCTCCCTTGAAAATGGCTGAAACAATGGCCGATCAAGCTCCGGAAGAGATTCCGGGAAGAGTGACTTTTTATGATATGGTTGATGGAGAAGAGATAGTCTCTCCCTACGCAGACAATAGCTATAAATGGGCGGGAGGCGGGTTTCTCTCGACAACAGACGATCTTATCCGCTTCGCATTCGCCCACATGAAGCCGACAGAATTGAAGCCCGAAACAGTCGAACTTCTTTGGACGAGCATGGAAACCAATGATGGGGAAAGCACAAACTATGGCATCGGATGGGGAGTCCATACGGACGGTCAAGGGAATCGTTTTGCGAGTCACAACGGCGGATCCGTTGGCGGAACGACTATTTTCATCGTACATCCTCACCTCAATATGTGTATGGCGATCGCCATTAACGTAAGCCAAGCCGACTCGAAGGGCATTGTCGCAGACGTTGGAAAGCTATTCGCGAAAAGAATCAGATCGGATAACAATTAGTATATCCGTTCGAACGAGGCTCGGAAAGCACCGCAAAAGTTGAATCACCTGCCGCGCAACGCAGTATAGCGATCCTCTCCGCGACAGCGAACCTAGCGACGGCTTGTCTCGGCGTAACTTAGTGAAGACGGAGGGAGCCGATCTGTCCCGCCGAAGCCTCGGCGTAGGAGGATGTTACTCATTAACTGATTGGGTTGACCGTCTCCCCAAATGAAGTGTCTGGGCGTTGACTCTTTCCCTGCCCATCTGTGAAGATCGCGCCTATGACAATTCCCGATCCGAAGCGCATCGCCTTTATCGGTGCCGGCGACATTTCACTCCTTCATGCCGAAGCCATTGCCGTCTGCCCTGGCGCGGAACTGGTGGGATTGTGGTCCATCGATGCCGCGTTGAATGAGGAAAAAGCCAAGCGATTCCGATGTTCCGTCTATGAATCGGCGGAAGCTGTAGTGGCAGATCCGTCGATCGACGCCGTCTTCATCCTGACCAATCTCGAGACCCACACCGCCTACGCCACCCTTGCCATGAATGCCGGGAAGGCCGTCCTGATCGAAAAGCCCGTGGCTCCCGACATCTCCGAGTTGGAACAACTCAAAGCCTGTGCCGAGAAAAATCGCGTCCTCCTCTGTCCCGGGCACAACTACATCCATGAGCCCTCCCTGCACCGCACCCGCGAGCTCCTCCGTAGTGGCCGACTCGGCAAGCTTGCCGCCATTTACATCCACTACCACATCCATCACCCCGAGGAAGTCGCCCGCCGCTATCCCGGCGTTATCCGGCACATCCTTACCCATCATGGCTACATCCTCGGCTACCTCGGCGAGCCCGATCACGCTCCCGTCTCTGTGTCCGCGATGAAATCAGTTATCCACTACGACGAGTTTCAAGGCGAAGACCTTGCCATGGTAAACCTGCAGCTAAAATCTGGCGCTCTCGCCCATTTCTGCGCCGATTTTGCTGCCGACGATCATTCTTCGGATCCTTGGACTTTCGTCGTCAAAGTCATCGGCACCGATGGGGCCACCCGCTTTAGCTATCGCGACTGGGTCGAGAACAAACCAGGAGTCGTCCATTCCCATACCTGGTCCACCTACGGCTGGCACATTCGCGAAGAAGTCCGTCACTTTATAGAGGAATGCCTCGGCAAAGGCGCTTCGCCACTTTCGACAATCGACGACGCCATCATCGCTCAGCGAATCATCGAAGCCAGCGAACAATCCGTGGCCGAACGGCGCGAGATCGACCTCTGAACCAAATCGAGGGCGTTCATCGCTCCTGAAGCAAAGCTCATTAGGCAGCGAGTCTCGGGGTAATCAAAGTTTGTATACGGCCCTGGAAAGACTTGCACAGGCAGGTTACATACCGCCTCCAAACCTTACCCCAGTTTGGCGGCGTACTCTATTGGCAGGTAGGATTTTCGTCGGAACGTCGCTGGCCTTGCCATGTCTAAAGGTGGAATCTGGGTGCCTTATTCCCTCGTCGAGGGGTCTAGGCGAATTATGGGATTGGGAAGCTATGAAAAACATATCTAGTTACATACTTATGGATTCTAAAAAATACGCAGTCGGATTGTTCGCGCTCATCGGATCGAGCCTGTTATTTGCTGGATGCGCCACTACCGGACACCACGAACGTAAGGGCGCGGTAGCGGGCGCGGCCACAGGAGCTGTGCTTGGGGCGATCATCGGAAACCAGTCGGGTGAAGAAGGCGAAGGAGCGGCTATAGGGGCCGTTGCCGGAGCGATCATCGGTCGCGAAATGGGTCGATCAAAGGACCAGGCTGACCTCGGCGCGGGTCGCCCCCGGACTCCTCCGCAAGTTTACGACGCGACTCGAGTCGACTACGGGGCCATGATGACGGAGGACGAGAAGCAACGCGTGCGCGATCGCGCCGGAAAGGATGAAATCGACGATTGGGGCTACTACCTTACCTCCGACGAAAAACGCCGGATTCTAGACCGAGCAGAGCAGGGAGTCGGGCTTTAAAGGAGTGAAGGGATTGAGAGAAGAGGAATTGGTGACGGGACGAAGTGGAGAGATTTGGTTGAGGTTTTATTAACAACGCTCGGTCCTTGCTTGATCCCTCCGCAGCAATACGGGTAATCAGTCTGGCACAACTCCCCTATCTTTGCGGACGCTTCTTTCTTGTTTGGATCCAAGTTCTGGAGCATCTCTTCGTCCGTAGGCGTTTTCGACTCCAAACCATTTTTGGGCACTTCCAATTGAGCCGTCCATAATATGGCATTGAGCACTACCATACGGAAATCGTCGTTCTGCCAGCTCTTATGGAAATGGGCTCCCGTAAACCCAAATCCGCGCCCGCCGCCCGGACGCTCATAGGCCCAGCCGACGGTTTGCTTTTCACCCGCCGCGACAGATGCGCGAACATGAGTGTTGCCGCTACGCTCTCCATCGGGACGAATGAGAGTTTCCGGCGGTGGCAAGTCCGCCAAGATG
>JAJFLS010000305.1 GCA_021772595.1 Opitutales bacterium | reverse complement strand
GAGATCGACGACCTCCATATCCGGCGTGTCGATACGGAACCCGATCGCCTGAGGCGGCACGTTCGCGGTCACTCGACCCGCTACCAAAGAGATGTGATCCAACCCGTGCACGTCGAACTCGACGGGGGCCTTCAGTGAAATCTCCACGCCGTTGTCCAACCGCAGCTGCGCTTCGCCGCTCTCAAGCGTGAAGAGCCCTCTTTGCAATCCTCGACCGACGTACATGCTGGGATCCGGCTGATCCGCCTTGAGGCGTGTGACGATCCCGATGTACTGCTCCCGACCGAATCCCAAATCTATCGCACTCGGCGCGGACTGCCATAGGCTGAACCCAAACGCGATCACAGCCGCCGCCGTCGTAACACCCGCCAATACCTTCCAAAAGCCATTCGAGCGCCTGCCACCCAGCTCATCGGCGAAGGTCTCGTAATCGATCATCGAGCTGGCCTTCCCTGCATCGGCGAGCAGAGGCTCCTGATAGAGAGACGCGTGCATATCAACGAAGCGGATGTAGTCATCCAGCCTTGCTGAATCCGTTTTTAGGATACGGTTCAAAATTTTCGCTTCGTCGTCCGACAATACGCCGTTGACTGCTCCTTCGAGCAGCAACTCCCAATCCATCTGATCAAACTTTTTCATTTCCTTTAGGCGTTGAGGCCTCTGACTTGCATCTTCCCTTCGATGCAATGCATCAGCGTTTTTCTGACACGCTGCAATGCCTTGTAGGTCGCCTCGATCGTCTTGCCTTGCGACTCGGCAATGACGTCGACGGTTTCGTCTTCAAAATAGTATTCCGTAAGCATCGAGCGTTTATCCTGTGGAACTTCCGCCAAGCACTCTTTCAGATACTCCCTGCGCTGATCCAGCTCGGGGCTGAGCATTTGCTGGCGCGAGGCGATCTCCTTCATCAGGTCTTCGTCGAGGAATCGATGCCACCGGCCCGATTTCTCGCGATGCTTCAAAGTCATGTGGTAAGCGAACCGAAACGCCCACGGAGCGAACGGTCGAGTCGTGTCGTAGTCTTCTATCTTGTTGTACAGAGCGATCGCGGTCTCCTGGAGCACGTCCTGCGCGTCCTGCGAATGCGGCATAAGCGACAGAATATAGCGGTAGATCTGCTTTTCATGAGACATGAACAGCTGAACAAAACGGCTTTTCGGATCGATCTGATTTTCTAAAGACATGAATTTCGGAGGACTCGGCTCTCTTGATCTTTTTACCCAGATCAAGCGGTTTCTGGACAGCCTACTCCCACGTAGCGCAATTTGACGAAGATTTGTCCAAGAATCAATCCCTCCCTGTAAATCTAAGTGAAAAACCTAAGAGCAACAGCGGCCTCGAAGATCCCCAAAACGCTAAAATCTGGCAAAAAAACGAAGCCGACCCCGTTCGCCAATAACTTTATTCATAGTGTCAATCGTGAGGGCCGCCTGTCGTAACTGTCAGGCGGCTGTTCGTTTACGAAACCGCTTCCAGACTTTGAGCCCTGGAAACGGTTCTTTTTTTTGACTCCTCTTACAAAATTAACCAGGACTCGTTTTTTCGAATAAACCCTAATGGATGAAATGAACGGCAAAACCGATTGGTTGACCGGTAGTCTCCTAAGAGACTGTTAGATAAGTCAGTGTAGGAGCGGGTTTACTCCGCGATAGAGACGATCGTCAAAAAAAAAGAATGAGCGTTATCGCGGGATAAACCCGCTCCTACAATTTGGGAAACGCACGAATTTAGACTTATTTAACAGTCTCTAAGGCATTGAATCACAACGACACGAAAGTGCAGATCGTACACGCCGACCTAGATCTCATCTGGCAAGCGAGCTATCATTCGAAGGAGAGCTCCAAGAGCTCGACCACGCCGTCCCGCTTGCGGGACGACGTAGCTACTTCGAGAATTCGAAGTGGAAGCTGCCTATTATTCTTAAGATCACGCGTATGTGCACGCGGGAAGATCGGCCGCTACCTAAGAATTCCTTGGGGGCTTGTCGTAGATCCTGAGCGAAGTCGAAGGGGCCCGAAGATCTCTTACTCCCCAACAACCTTAAGCCGCTGACCCGACCGGATCGGATCGTCCAAGCGGCGTTGATTGATAATCGCCAGATCCGACTCGTCCAATCCGAATGGCAAGTCTTTCGACAGGTACGACTGGAACGCCGCGGCGCGATCAGTCGTGATCACTTTTAGCGTCGCGGGCTCCAACTCCCGAATCGCCTTGTCGCGAATCGGCCCGAAGCTTTTTGTCACGCTCGCGAAGTAGGGACGATACGCCTGCACATCTTCAGCGGCGGCATAGCTCAGAAAACTGAATACATTCCGATTGTACGAAGCGAACTCGTTTCTCACTAGCACGTTTCCACTCGACGTCGCCACGCTCCCGACCACCACATAGCCGGATTGCCCACCCACGGTCGACTCGCCCGCTTGAGTCGGCTGGAGTTTCGAAGACGCGAGAAAACTCCTCGCCGCTTCTTCAGGCGTATCGCCATCACCGATACTGAAAATGAGAACGCCTCTGCCTTGCGGATCGGCAAGCGTCACCGTGCTCGCGTCGTTCTTCGCTCGCCATCCTTGTGGGACGTCGAATTGAAAGTCCATATCGGGATGATAGAATTTGCCCCGCATCACTAAGCCCTGGCGCGGATTTTCGCCGACGACTAAACCGTCGACCCGCTTCAAGTAGTCGTCCTCGCCCACTTTAAGCTTCCCGTACTTGCTCTCCATCTCCCTGCCGAGCTGGAGGAGCCGCCCTTCGCGCTCGCCGGGATCCGGGTGACTCGATTGCCAGCTCGGCAACCGACCTCCGGACTTATCGGAAATGCGTCCCAGCGAATTAAAAAACGCGGCCGCTTCTCCCACCGCGTAGCCTGCCTTCGCTGAATACTCCACTCCATATATGTCGGACTCCCGCTCCGCGTCGCGCCCGTACTTTAGAGTGAGCATCTGAAAAACGCTTCCGCCCAATCCCAGGAACTGGTCCGCGAAATTCTCGTTTCCGGTGATCCCCTGGCCGATCACCGCGCCCGCGACCAAACCGATTTGCCCCCACTGCTGCTTGAGCGCTTGTTGGGAGGCGTGCCGCGCCGCGACATGCGTGATCTCATGCCCTAGCACCACCGCCAGCTGGGCCTCGTTGTTCAAGTGCGCCAGCAAGCCGCGGGTCACGTAGACGTAGCCACCGGGCAACGCGAACGCATTCACCACCGGACTGTCCATTACGCGAAACGTGAACTCGAGATTCAGATAAATCTCCGGAGTATCCGGTTGCCGCAAATTGCTTTGAGCCAAAACTCGCTCGCCAATATCCGTCACGTACCGCGAAAGCGCGTCGTCCGGATACACCCCCATTTCGCGAACGAGATCGCGGTCGCTCTTCTTGCCGATCTCCAATTCTTGCTGCCACGTGTAGCCGTAGCTCTTCTTCTCGCCTGTCAATGCGCTCGGCTCCGTCACGCAGCCCGAAGGAACGATCACCAAAACCAACAGCCAGAAAATCCCAATAACTCCCCTATTCTTTTTCATCATGCAACGGATTGTACAACGCCCCGGTTATCGGAAATATCCGAGCCAATTCCAAGCGGGAAATGCGAGAGGGGGATTCTCGAAATCGTCAAAAGGTAGGGACCGCCTGGCAGTCGGTCCGCATTGGTCGAGTCTTGACTTGCTTACGCGGCACGCCGGGACGTCGTTGCCCTACCCAGCTAAACCTGCTCCAAACCGCTCTTCGAGAAATCCAGTTTCAAATGGGGAATGAAAAGCGCGTTGATGAAATCGTTTTGAAAAGAGTCCTGCGCGTTGAGTTCGACAAAGGAAAGTTCCGCGATGATCGAGTCCATGCGCTTGAACGCCTCGCGATCCAAAGTCGCGTAAATCGCGCCTTTAAGGGACGTGTTCCCGCAAACTTCGATCTTCTCGCGATCAATCGGAGGAACGATGCCAATATCCATGATATCGCCGATCCGCACGCGCTTGCCGAAGTTGCCCGCCAGGTAGAGCTTCGAGATATCGAAGACGTCGACGCCCGCCACTTTGCAAAGCGTAATGATTCCGGAAAAGACTGCGGCTTTGGCCTGAAGAAAATTGCTGATGTCATCTTCGCTCACATACACGTCTTCCGTCAGCGGATAGACGCGCTGCATCTCTCCGATCAATTCGCGTGTCTCGACTTTTTCATGACGGCGAGCAAAGCGGCCTTTCTTCCGCAGAATTCTCGCCCAGAATGCGGCGGCCACAAATGAAATAATTCCCGAGCCACAAAGACCGATTGCCGGCGCATCGCCAATAGTCGTGTAGCGAAGTTCGCCATCCTCTTCCCAGACATGATCAATCGCACCAGGAATCGCGCTAACGCCGCAGGGAAATCCTCCCCCCTCGAACGAAGGACCCGCCGGAACAGCAGTACACAACAGCTTTCCTCCCGATTTGAAAGCCATCTCCGCGTTTGTGCCGAGATCGACAAACAGGGTACCTTCGGGAGCGTTGAGAAAGTCCACCAAAGCGAGACCGCTGATGATATCGCCGCCTAAGTAAGCGCTTTGCGAAGGCACGCACTCCAGTCGCTGCCCAGGCAATCCATAGTCTCTGGCTGCGCGCGGGCTGGGCGCATAATCGACCCCATTAAAAGGCCATCCGCCCATGCCCGTAGGATCCAAGCCGAGAAGAATGTGAATCATGGGCGCGTTCCCCGACAGTACCGTAGTGAGAACATCGCGACCGGAAACGTGGGCCTCTTTGAGAAGTTCTTTGACGAGAGGAACCAGAGTACGTTTGAGCCCCAGATCTCGCATTTCCTCAAGTAACTCCGGTGTATGGCAAAACGCGATACGGGCGACCAGATCTTCCGAGTAAGCGTATTGAGCATTAAGACGCCCGCGGCAGGTTACGAGCGAACGATTTTCCAGATCGATCAATGCAGCGACAAGCGTGGTAGTGCCGATATCGACGGCGATCGCGTACGATTTGCAGCGCTCCGGCTGAAGAGAAAATTGGGCGACGTCATCGAAACAGGCAAGTTCGAGAGCGCCTTCAATCGCCTCGCTAGATAAATCGTCGAAGAAATGTGGCGACAGAGAAATGGAATCGGGGAAAATGGATTCGAGGCGCTGCTTGTTAGAAGCATTGGCTTGGCTCTCGGCGCCGGGAACCTCGACGTTTAAGCGATGCCAGCGTGGATCCGCGCAGAGCAAGCCTTCTTCTAGGCTTGTGAGGTCAATTTGAATACTGGCGCTAGACGCGGCGGAATCCGGAACCGTTAGGTCGTAATCGCCTGGCGCGATCTCGGTCTGGCACGCCAGAATGGGCTCTCCATCGAGAAGGACGCGGCAGGTGCGACAAGAGCCATGGCCGCCGCAAGACATTTTAAGTGGAACGCGTTGCTCCCGCAAGAGAGTGGCGAGGTTCGCCGTTTCGTCGACTTGAAGCTTATGCATCTTTAAGAGTAAATGAGTGGATACACTCCCCATGCTGGTAGACTTGGGACGGATTGCCGAGCTGGGAGATTTCCAACCAAGGAGCCTTTGAGTAAATCGCGAACGAGGCAGGATGGCCCGTTTCGATTCGCCCGGTGTATTGCGGATGGCCACAGGCGTCGGCGTTCGATGCTGTCGCGATCTTGAGGACATCGACAAGCGGTAGACTTTTGGCCAAGCAGCGCAGTTCGATGAACAAGCCATCACCGATATCAACGCCTGGACTTCCGGCATCGGTTCCGGCTAGAATCTTGTTTCCTTCCGAATAGCCCTGCTGAACCGCTTCATTGTGGTCGCGCAAAATAGCATCGAGCGATTGTTTGCACGCGTGGTCCCATCCGCAATCCGCATTGACGGCTTGTTGGTAGACAGGCGCGAAGGTTGGAGTCCAGCACTGGCCTTGATCGCGCATTCTGCGGCGCTGATCCTGCCGTACGAAATAGGCATGCTCCACGAATTGGATACTACCTTCAATATTGTTCTCAATCCCTTCCTGCCCCGAACAATGGGAAGCGACCTTCAGCCCGAGCGCAGTGGCATGGGAGACGACCTCGCCGAGCTCCTGTCCCGTATATTGCGGCGCTTGCTTGACCTGTCGCGTCGCGAAATCAACGATTCCAGTAGAGACTACTTTTATAAAGTCGATGCTGTACAATTCCACGAGCTCGTCGATGAGGCTGTGGATTTCCGACATCGTCTCTCGTTTTACGCCTAGGAATCGTCCGTACTTCTTAGGTCTGTGAATGGCAGGTCCAGGAACTTGATAGGCGGGAAAATGCTCAGCGCTTCCAAGGGCATGCCGTTTGACAGCGAGGTTGATGCCCAAGGGATCTCCCATGTCACGCACGAATCCGACCCCTTTGGCCAGGGCCCCTTGCAGACGAGCAGTCGCCGCTCGCGCTTCATCCTCGATCGGCCCCGACCCTGGCTTGGATCGATTGTCCGGATTCAATGGCCAAGGACTCATGTAAACATGGGCATGGGTGTCGCTAAGCAGTGGGAGAAGGAACGCGGCTTTTGCAATTTCCGCGCCATCGATCGAAGGCGCTTCAGTTCGGATCTCTCCGATTTTGTCACCGTCCACCTCAATCCAGAACGGACCCGGATGAGGACGTTCAGAGAAATAACCTTCTGTATGAATCCAGAAACTCATGACACGGGAATTTTCCGCGCTTCCGCAGCGGCTTCTTCGCGAGCCTTCTTTTCGGCACGCGTTTCGCGTATATACTTCATGCCGAGTTTATCGCTGCCGTTGATCGTGTCGGCGCTCAGAATCGCCCATTTGAGAGCTGGATGCGTGATATCCGTGATGGGCGCGTTCATGCCGCAAGTGATGGCGACGGCCAAGTAGTAGGCGTCGAGCGTCTTTCGTTTCGGCATGCCAAAGCTTACATTCGAAGCACCTAGAGTAATGTTAGCGTTCAGTTCTTTTCGAATGAGTCGCATCGTATCCATTGTGCAGCGACCTGCTCCAACGTCGGTTGCCACCCCAATGGCAATGCAGTCGAAGATAAAGTCGTCCAAGGTAAACCCATATTTCTCCCCCTCCTCGACAATCTTAAGAGCGCATTTGAGCCGACCTTCAGGCGTGTAGGGAATACCGTCGTCATCAGCAGTCATGGCGATCATGGCAGCTCCGTGCTTCTGGGCGATCGGGAAAATCTCGTCCATCTTTTCGCGTTCGGCGGAGACAGAGTTTATCAGGCAGCGACCTTCGGCTTTGGCGAGGCCCGCGTCCAATGCTTCGGGGTCGCCGAAATCGATGGACAAGGGGCAATCGACTTGAGAACGAATGGCGGTCACCGCGATCGGAAGCAGGACCTTTTCGGGGATGTCGAGGCCGACCATGTTTATATTGATCACTCCCGCGCCCGCTTCGTACTGGGCGACGGCGCGTTCCACGACTTCGTTCCATTCACCTCGGGCGACGGTTTCGCGGACTTTCGAGTATCCCAGAGCGTTGCAGCGCTCGCCAATGACAACAGTCTTTCGGTCAGGCGCGATTCGCACGCGATGGGATTTCGATGAGATAATTGTGGTGGGCGTTTTGAAATCGGACATAGGCAAAAGGCTAGAGTTTTGTAAGCGTATCGGCTGCTCGACTACGGGCTTTTTCGGCGCGATATCGGACTTGCGTGAGAAATTCATCAATGAGGGCGGGAGGCATACCGAAGTTCATGGCATGCACTCCGGCGGCTCCGTTTTCGCTGACGCCATCGGCGATCTCCAAAGCCCATTCGAGAGCGTCGGTTTGGAAACTTTTTTTAGACATGATTTCATGGAGCGATGGGTCGGCATAGACGCCCGGCAATCGGCAAAGCACTTCGAAGGAGCGCTGGCTACCGACGAGAGGAATCGACGGGATGGTCATCTTGGGTTCGCTTTCGCGGCCTTTCCGCAATTGGCGATACCACTCTCGGTAAGTCGGCACGTGGGTGATGGCCTGCGTCTGACTAAAGCGAGCCCCTGCATTTCGCTTGAAGTGTAGGCGTTCAACGCTGACCGGCATTGGCGTTGAAAAAGGATTGGAGGCGCAACCAAGAAAAGGCGTGACTCCGTGCCGAGCGGAGAGCTCTTCAAGACGCTCGTTGATGAAGTGCAGCATCTGTGAGCTGTCCATGGGAAACCAGCTGCTTTGGTTGACGGCGCGTTTCGCGCTGGGGAGCCAATCCCCGGTGAGCAATAGGAAATTGGCGAAGCCCATCTCTATCGCTTTTTCAAATTCTAGGATGAAGTCTCCTTTTTCGTGATCGCGTCCGCAAAATTGAATGATCGCTTCTACGCCGTGCGCTTTAACGATCTTGGCGGTTTCAGTCGAGTGGATGGATGGGATGCCGCCAGCATTGGTGGTGGTGTTGACCGCATCTACGTGAGGAGCCACGCGGTTCATTATTTTCTCAACGCGGCTTAAGCCTTTGGCTTCAATCGGGGACGCGATTTCCAGCGTTACGACAAACTCCTGGCGGAGCATTTTCGCGGACAGCGACGAGCTGGCCGAGATGTGATTCGTATCCAAAAACTCGTGAGGGAGTCTTGTGGAACGATCTTTTCCGTTGAAGTAGTTTACATAGCTCGCAGTATTCAATAAACGAGGATCC
>JAJFLS010000304.1 GCA_021772595.1 Opitutales bacterium | reverse complement strand
GTTTAGGAATGGTAGGGAGGACCGGCTCGGTTCTCCGAGTGGGATGAGCGTTGGAGGACCGAGCCGGTCCTCCCTACCTATTGTATGATGTGATTGGTTTAGCAAATCCGGGTGGGAGAGGCTGCTCGTTTCAAAGAGGTGGAAACAGGTTCCAATCTCTTGGATAGATGACGTCGAAGGAAGTGGTGAAGGTCTTGTTTTCTTTCGGGGCGAGTTCGGCTTCCCATTTGAAAATGCCGTTGTTCTCGTCTTCGATTGTGACATCGCTCGCGTCGGGGGATTTGCGGCGAATCTCGATTTTCGAGTTTTGAGCGATGGGGAACTGGTCGACGAGGATGATCTTGTGGGCGACCGTATGGTAATTCGTCACTTCGTTTTCGTATTCACGATGCAAGGTCGTGGTCTTGTCGATGAATCCGGAGTTGCTGTCTTCTTGAGAGCCTTCGCGGCGTTTCACGATGATGTTTGCATCCGCACCGAGAGAGATCTCGGTTTCCTCGTCCGGCAGAATTTTTTCAAGAGCGACTTTGGAGGAGAGTTTCCCGTCGACGAACGCCAACGCTTGCCCGGGGATGATGGGGAGGTCGAGTGTGTTTCGAATCTTCGCTCGCAGGTAAGTGTCTAGTTGAATTCTCGGGACCGCCTCGGACCAGAACTCCGCTTCGAGAGAAGATTCGAGAACTTTGTAGGCACTACTGTCGCGCGAACTCGGGACGGTGATTTGTCCGGGAATCGTGGCTTGGAAGGAGACGGTGGACGCGGAGACTTCGAGATTTTGGAAGCGGCGTGCGGAGACTGCTGCGTCAGCGGAAAGGGTCGCCATTTCCGCTGTAGGCGACGGCTCGGCTCTGCTGGATAAGCCTCCTTTATAATAGATCTCCTGATTTCGCAACTGAAGCGGATTCAGTTCAGGAACATTGCCTTGTCGATTGGCTTGGTTCGTGTGGAGCGATAGCGTGACGTCGCTCCAGTCTTCGCCAGTGTGTTGCCAGACGGATGCGAAGTATCCGAAATCCAATGCTTTCTCATCCGGCCGTGCTCTCAATTCGTATTGAGGGACCCAGCGCGCGGAGTTGGCGAGGTAGCTGATGGCGATCTCAATCTCTCCGGCTTCCTCCATCTCGATTTCCACTTCCGCGATCGAAGCGAGCAGTCGTGTGGATTCGATCGCCTTTTTCAGATCCTTCTCGATCTCTTCGATTTTCTCGTCGATCGCTTTGAGTTCCTTTTCGGTGGCGTCGATCTGGGCGTAAGCTGTTTTTTGTGTTTCGGTGACGAATTCCGAAAGCTCTTTCGCCTGGTCCAGCGTCAGCGATTCCCCTTCGTTAATCTTGCCGAACTCTTTGGAAAAGGTCATGCGCATCGTACTCGCAAAGCCAATATTGGCGGATGCTTCGTCTCGGATTCTCTGTTTGAGAGCTTTTTCCTTTTTCGCGTCGTCGAGCGCGTCTTGCAGCTCCTTAACTGATTCGTTCTCGTCCGGATCCTCGGGCACGAAGATCTTCGCATTTCGGATCAAGCCGTTCGACTGGTTGATGAAGTTCGCTTGGAGCGCGGTTGGATCGACATGAGTCGGGATCGTATCGAATCGTAGCGTTGATTTTCCGGCGGGGACTGCGACTTGTCCTTGGCGAGTCACTAGGGCTCCGTCGCGAAAAAGCGAGATCTCGTGGATGGTGGTCGACGTGACGATTTCGTCGGCGGTTGAATGGAGAGATAGTGAAGCGAATAATGCGGCGGCGAAAAGGTAGTGGTACTTCATAAGGCTTACAAGACGGTAGGAAGGTGGACAGGATTCTTCCCGGATTGATCCGGGAAGGCAATTGTAATTAAGACTCTCGAGCCGCGAGTTTCTTAGAAGTTTTTTGCCTTTGGATCTTCCCTCCTTGGTGAAACGGGTAGGGAGGCCCGACCCGGTCCTCCATGTTCGCGAGATTTTCGGAGGACTGAGCCAGTCCTCCTTACCTTTCCGAATGGTTGACCTTTTTCGGGAACTGCTGATGGTGCTCGCTTGAAGCGACTGGACGATTTTGAGGCAGATTCAACACATTCATATTAAAGGGGCTCGGGAGCACAACCTTCGGGATATCGAGGTTAAGATTCCTCGCAATAAACTGGTTGTGGTCACGGGAGTTTCGGGTTCGGGGAAGTCGTCGCTGGCCTTCGACACGCTATATGCGGAGGGTTACCGGAAGTACATGGAGAGCCTCTCGACGCAGGCGCGCCAGGCGATGGAGCAGCTGAAGCGGCCCGATGTGGATTTCATTCATGGCTTGTCGCCAGTGCTGGCGATCGAGCAGCGTTCCGCGGGATCCTCGCCGCGCAGCACGATCGCGACGGTGACGGAGATCGCCGACTACGCCCGGCTCCTGTGGACGTTGCGAGGAGAGCAACGCTGTCCGAAGGACGGGGGGCTGATCACCCGTCAGACGCTTGATGGTTCAGTGGATCGCGCTCTCGCTTTGCCAAAGGGGTCGCGGGCGATGATTCTGGCTCCGTACATGGTGGCGAAGCCGGTCATGATTCGAGAGGAGCTACCGCGCTTGAGACAGAAAGGATTTCAGCGGATCCGAATCGATGGGGAAGTGAAGAGTATCGACGATTCGGATGCGGAGCCGCGTGGAAGAAATGCCGTTCCGGTCGATCTTGTGGTCGATCGTCTCGTGATAGAAGAAGCCCAGCGAAGTCGCATCGCGGATTCCTTGGAGCTCGCCTTTAGCGAAGGGAAAGATCGGGCGATGGTGTTGTATCAAGAATCGCGTGACGCGGAATGGAAAGAGCTCAGCCTGAGCCGCAACCTCGCATGCTTGGAATGCGGCGAGGTTTACGAGCCGATTTCGCCGCGGCACTTCTCGTTCAATACGGCGGAAGGTTCTTGTCCTGATTGCGGAGGTATCGGAAAGACGCGCCGTTTTCTGGAAGAGCTCATTATTCCCGATCCGAGCAAGTCGGTGAAAACCGGGGCGCTGAAGCCGCTCCGTATCGGCGGTAAGCAACTGATTATCCGCAACAACGCGTTGCTGCGCCAGTTGGCCGAGCAATTGCCGTTCGATCCGAAGATGCCGTGGAAGGATTTGGATGAGCCCACGCGAAAGGCGCTGCTGTATGGCATTGCGGATCGCGAGTTCCAATTCAAATTGACTCGGCGCAAAACCAAGCCGGCGCCGCAGCCCTTTGTGGGAGTAATGGCGCTACTGCATAAGTCTTACTTGGAAACGAAGAGCGATGGATTTCGGGCGCGACTGATGACGTACCAGACGGATCAGGTTTGTCACGGCTGCCATGGGCATCGGTTCAGTCCGCGAAGCGCGAACGTATTTGTTGAAGGGAAATCTCTGCCTGATTTTTTGTCGATGGACATTGACCATGCCTACGATTTCGTTTGCTCGCTCGAGCCGAATGCGGATGGCGTGTCCACTCATGGAGAAGTCTTGGAGGGGATCGAGATGCGTCTGCGCTTTCTCAAAGAGGTGGGGCTCGAGTACCTGACGTTGAATCGTCAATACGGGACATTGAGCGGTGGCGAAGCGCAACGCGCGCGTTTGGCGACGCAGCTGGGCATGAGTTTGACGGGAGTGGTTTACGTTCTGGACGAGCCGAGTATTGGGTTGCATCCGAAGGATAACAAGAAGCTGATCGAGTCGCTGAAGGAACTGCGCGATAGCGGGAATTCCGTTGTCGTTGTGGAGCACGACGAGGAGACGATGCGGGCGGCGGATCATCTCATCGAATTGGGGCCGGGAGCCGGTGCGGCTGGTGGAGAAGTCCTTTTCGAGGGGACTCCCAAGGCGTGCGAGTCGCGAAAGCTTGGCGGTTTTACCACGGGCGAGTACTTGTCGGGAAGACGAAGCTTAACCAAGGAAACCAAGACGTCGTCTCCGAACGACGAGTGGCTGGAAATTGTCGGGGCGAGCCAGCACAATCTCCAAAATGTGGATGCTCGTTTTCCGGTGGGGCTGCTTACTTGCGTGACAGGGGTTTCGGGCTCTGGAAAATCGACCTTGGTAAACGCGATTCTATCGAAGGCTGCGGCTCGGAAGCTCAATCGGGCCAAAGACATTCCAGGTAGCCACAAGGGGATAAAAGGTTTGGATTATTTTGATCGGTCGGTTCGCGTGAGTCAGGATCCGATTGGGCAGAGTCCGCGCTCCAATCCGGCGACTTACACGAAACTGTTCGACGCCTTGCGAGATTTGTACTCGAAGGTTTCTCTGTCTCGAATGCGCGGATACAAGCCGGGTCGATTCAGTTTCAATGCTCGGGGAGGTCGCTGCGAGCGATGCCAAGGACAGGGAGCGATCAAGTTGGATATGCTCTTTATGAGTGACGCCTATGTTGATTGCCCAAGCTGCCTGGGCGCGCGCTACAATCGCGAGACGCTTGAGGCGCGTTTTCGCGGGTTGAATATTGCCGAGGTTCTGGATCTCTCGGTGAGCGAGGCGATGGAGACATTCGAGAACGTTCCGCGGGTCATGGACAAGCTGCGCACGCTTGATGCGGTTGGCCTGGGTTATTTGAAATTGGGTCAAGCGGCGAACACGTTGAGCGGCGGCGAGGCGCAGCGGCTGAAACTTTCGCTGGAGCTCTCGAAGCGCTCAGCTGGCAGAGCGCTGTACATTCTCGACGAGCCGACGACGGGCTTGCATTGGTCGGATATCCAGAAACTTGCGGACCTGCTTTTTCAGCTAAGGGATCAGGGGAACACGGTTATCGTGATCGAGCACCACCTGGATTTCATTCGGCTCGCGGATTGGGTGGTCGATCTCGGTCCGGGAGGAGGAACGAAGGGTGGAGAGATCGTGTGTTCGGGGACTTTGGATACGATTGCGGAATGCGAGTTTTCGGAAACGGGGAAGGCGTTGGCAAAGAGGACCTGATGGGTCCTCCGTTTCGGTTGCTGGAGGACCGGTCCGGTCCTCCCTCCCTTTTGGCTGGTTAGTTGCCGTCGACGACTTTTACTAAGGTGTATATCTCGGTGGTGGCATTATCGTTCAACTCGCTGGGGGGCTCTGTGGTGGGGTGTTGGGGGTGGTCGTAGCGGGGGGGTGGGGGGGCGGTGGGGGTGTGGTAG
>JAJFLS010000303.1 GCA_021772595.1 Opitutales bacterium | reverse complement strand
GCATTCATGATCGTCAGTCTCAATAAAGCCTGAGTCCAATGAAACCCAATTCAAATGCGTAACATCAAAAAATCTCTTCTTCTCTATGATAACCATTAACTTACCAATCTCAAAAAGCCTCTTAACTGGACACTAGTGATGTGCTTTATAAATTCGATGGGGGTATGGAGATCTCAATCAAAAGCGGTGGGCCGAGTCTTCGCTTTATAGGTTCGGAGGCTTGGGTTGGAAATCGCGGCTGGAGGAAGCCGATCGAGAGCGACAAGCGGGAGGTCTTGAATCGAGTTTATGGGGCGAACGATTTACGCTTGGAGGTGTATGCCGGAGAACATCGAAATTTCGTGAATGCTGTCCGAAATCGTGGCGATACAATGTATTCAGTAGAGTATTATCACCGGATTTCCAGTTGGTTGATATGCGGAAACCTGGCGGGTCAGCTTAATCGAAAACTGTATTGGAATCCCTCTCTCGAGGCTTTTGAAAATGACGATGAGGCCAATTCTCTCCGCTCGAAGCCCGCTCGGGACGCGTGGGCTGGTTAATTCGAATATTTTCTTTTGATCATATGATTATAGTGAATACACTGAATAGAGTTCTTCGGTCCCTTGGATTGCTTTGCTGTCTGCAAATTGGCGTTTGGGCCGCAAATACGGATGAAGCGATTTTGGGCAGATTATTGGAGGCGGAGGCGGATTTCAAAGTGGGGAAGTATGCGACTGCCCACGAGTCGTACATTGGAATTGTCGGCACGGTTTCAAAAGACTCGCCTTTGCGAGTGGCTGCTTGGCGTGGAGCTCTTTTGAGTAGCTCAAACGGAGACGCCTTGCAGGGCTTGCTAAAGCGTTTGTTGAAAAATGAAACTGAGGAAGCGCAGCTAAAAACGTTCCCTGTTCTCAGGGAACTTCGTCGGACAGACGAGCGTATAGACAACTTGTTGATCGAGAGCATTGGGGGAAGCGATGCTTCGGTCGGAGTGATGCTGGTCGAGCTTGTCAGCGCTCGAAACGCCATCGATGTCCTTCCTCGATTGATCGAGGGCTTCTCCGGTTTTGACGATCAAGTCAAAGGAGCGATTATCGAAGTCTTCGCTAGGGGTTCAGGGAGCGAGGTTATCGGCTTTTTGATGGAGCTCGTCTTCGATTCGGAAAAGTGGAGCGAGCTCGCGACTGACAGCCTGGTTGCAATGAGCGATCCCTCGGTCGACGAATTTCTTTTGCAAAATTTTATTGGCGACGAGACTGTCTCGGCTAGTCGCAAGGCTTTGGCGATCGATCTCCTGAGGAAACGCGGCGCCGTGGCTTACAAGGGCGATTTTTTTCGAATGTTAGTGGGAAGCGAGTCGTCCGTGCGATCGGAGATTATTCATGCCCTGCGCGATTGGGGCGAGGCTGGAGATTTGGATACGATTCTTAAGGTAATGGGCCAATCCAACGAAAACGCTCTGAGAGGCGCTCTGTCACGCTTGTTTGTATTGCTGGCTCAAGCACAGGTGAAGGATGATGCGATTGCCATCGCTGCGTTGGATGAGGCCTTGTCGAGCGCTGATTCTTCGCTCAAGGCTACGTTGGTGAAAATGAAGGAAGCGATCAGCCGTCAGTCCGAATAGAGCGATTCAAGATGCGTTCTTAGCGAGTGTCCAATAAGTGAAAATACATTCGGGGCGGCGCCCGAAGGCTACCTATTTGAAGGGAGTTTTAGGGTAGCGAACGGGCGCCGTCCCGTTCTAACGATTCGCTGAACTGACTTATTAAACAGTCTCTTAGCGAGTTGGCGCGATTAAGGGGAATTGTTTTTGGAGGCGGGATTGGGCGTAGCGTAGTTGGTTTTTTCGTTCGCGAGAATTCGAGACGTTCAGGTTTTCCTGTGGGTCGTTTCGGTGGTCGTAGAGCTCTTGGGCGACAATGTTTCCCGTTTTCGCGTTGCGCCATTCGGTGTATCGGAAGTCTTTCGTCCGTATCGAGTAGCCTTGGTTGCCGGCTCGCTTGTATTGGCTGAAGGCGACAGTGTCTTGCTTGTCCCAGGTTTTGGGATTGGCCAACAGGGGAGCGAGGGACTTACCATCAATATAGGTAGGCGGTTCGAGTCCAGCGAGGTCCGCAAGTGTTGGATACATGTCGATGAGCTCGACGCGGGCTCGCGAGCGTTGGCCGCCATTTGAATCGGTTCTCGGATCGACGATGATGAAAGGGATACGGGTTGAGGTTTCGAAGTTGGTGTGCTTGCACCACATGCCGTGATCGCCGAGCTGGTAGCCGTGATCAGACCAGAGGGCGATGATTGTGTTGTCGGCTTCGCCCGTTTCCTCGAGAGCGGCGATTAGTTCGCCAACGAGAGAGTCGATGTAGCTGACGCATGCGAAGTAGGCGTGCCGCGTTTGGCGAGCGAGCTGTTCGGGGAGCGGACCCTCGTCGGGCATTCCACCGAAGCTGCGGACGTAGCGCCACGGATTCATGGCGAAATCTGGGGCGCCTTGCGGGGGGAAGGGATTGGATGCAAGCGGAAGCGTACTAGGATCATAGAGGTCCCAGTACTTCTTGGGAGCATTAAAGGGTGTGTGAGGCTTGTGGTAGCCCATGAATAAGAGAAACGGCTGGTCGGAATGGGTGGCCGATTTGAGTTTCTCGATCGCTGCAATATTGGTGAGTCCGTCGCGATAGGCATCGTCGGCGACATCGGGGCCTTCGAAGAGGGGGATGAGTTTATTGGATTCGTGGATGCCGTCGATACCCGCTTGCTTGTCCGCGAATTCTGGAGACGCGTACTGTTTCTCTTTGATATAGTGCTGCGGATCGCTCCAGGATTGTTCGTCGCGGTGGGTGTTGTGGAGGATTTTCCCGAAGCCGTATGTGGCGTAGCCGTGGTTTTTGAAGTGTTCGGGCAGGGAGGCGATTTCCGGGAGAGCTTCGCGGAAGTGGGTTTTGTTGTTGTAGGCTTTGGTTGTGTCGGGACGGCATCCGGTGAACATGCTCGAACGCGAGGGACCGCAGACCGCGTATTGCGCGTAGGCGCTTTCGAAGAGGGTGCCGCGTTCGGCGAGACGGTCGATATTGGGCGAGTGGATGTGCGAGGCGCCGTAGCAATTCAGCTCGGGCCGCAGATCATCGATGCCAATGATGAGGATGTTTGGATTCGACGGGCTCACCGCAAGTGGTTTAGCGGAATGAGCGGGGAGAATCGCGAAGAATGCGAGGAGAATAGGGAAATGCTTCT
>JAJFLS010000302.1 GCA_021772595.1 Opitutales bacterium | reverse complement strand
GGCTTGAGCATTACGCAAAAGGACTACTCTTCGCCGGAGACGAAACATCCCCAGTTTGGCTAGAGCATTTCTCGACTTGTGTACGACACTATCCAAATTTCATCAATCGTTGCGAAGCAGTCCTTTTAAAATATGGGAACTCCAGCCTCAATCTGTTCCGCATCGCAGGCGAAAACTGGGCAACCAACCTAGCCCACCACATTTTCGCAGCACATGAAGCCGACATTTTCGCTCCAACTCACAGCCAACCTCTTCAAGACGCTGCTCAATCAGCGCTTCTCCTACAGCAGCACGATCTCAAATTGGATCGGCCCCGCGACTACTACTTTTTCTCGCTCCTTCTTTGGTCCGCATTTTCAAATAATCCAGACTCGGCAATCCAAATAGCCAAAGACGCAACCGACGAGCTTCGCACCGAGATCCCGCAAGTCGTCTGTTTCCTAGCAAACGGAAGGATGAAGCATCTCGCGAAGCCACTTCTAGACACCGTATCCGACAACTTCATCAAAAATATCAGCGAACCGGATCGACTGCTCTACGCAGCAGTCGCCTGCGGACGAAACGATCGAGTTGCCCTCGCCCAACAGGCTCTTGAACGGCTCTTCACGGCCTGCCCAACCCTACTACTAGAAGACAAAGCTCACCTCGGCTTCGACCCTGCTCCCTATCTTGCCCCTCTCTACTTCGCAGTTGGACAAACGGACTTCGCAACAAGCCTGTTCGAGCAAGCTTGCGATCAAAAGCCGTCCCTCCGACCTCACCAAGATTATTTCTTCAACGAAATTCAAAATGTCCCGGACCTCAAGATTCCCGCGTTTCCTCAACCCAAATAAATTCGCTTTCCATTCCAGAAAATTTTCGTACACGCGGAAGCGTGCCAGAATACGAGATTGTATGATCCGAATTTATTTCTAACTCCGACAACGAATTACGCCTAATAGGCAACTACCGATGAATATATGCACAAGTTTTATAAGTGCTTCACTTAAGTCTGCGACCAATCGCTTAATATACAAAAATAAGACCCATTGAACCACTCACAAGCTCTAGACCTAATCAACGAAATAGAAGCTTCTACGCACGTAAATGAAATCGAATATTGCGACATACCCATTTGGCCTATATTGCGAGATCATTTAGGGTTCGAATTAATCAAAAGGGAAGTCATTGAAAGCGCCTTACCATCGACGGGGTCGCCTGAAACACCTCTTGTCGACTCCCTCAAGGGTCTCCTCAAAGCGAGCCTATCTGACGGAAAAACCAAAACCTGGATTTCAGGACCTAAGGATGTCCTTTTCATGGGAGACCAACTCTCCCGAATTCAGCTAGAAAACAGCTACTACGACCGCATTTGCGATCCTATATCCGATGCGTATATGGACAACGGATACAGTACAATTCACTTTGAGCCGTTTCATAGCTTTCGATATTTCCCACGCTATCGTCCCTCCTATTTAATATCGAATATTATCTTCGATATTGCATTCAAAACATTCGGGCTCAAAATCTTAAAACGCGAACCGTCCGATTTACTGAAAAAGCTGCCTTCCGTACTCCAAATCATCGACGAGAAGATTGGAGCCAAGCCTGAATTCAGCGTTAAATCGATCATTTCAACAGCAAGACAATGTTACAAATACGCGGCAGTCTGGGAACGAGTTCTTTCAATCATCCAACCAAAAATCGTCTATATCGTTCAATACTATAACATGTTCGGGTGGGCGCTATGTATCGCATGTCGACGACTCGGGATACCGAGCATCGAACTTCCCCATGGCAGGCAAGATCCCAGCCATCACGCTTATGGACGCTGGTCGCCTCCACAATCGAACGGATACGGAAATCTCCCGAAGGTATTTTGGAATTGGAGTCACTTTGAAGCCGACACCATAAACGCTTGGAACCATTGTATCGACGGAAATCAACATCAAAGCTTCATCGGCGGCAACCCCTTCCTCAATCTCTGGAAAAAGCCCGAACCGAATTTTTTTCCGGAAATTAGAGCTCAATTAGAGCGAAAATTTCTCGTCCATCCACGCCCGCCCAATATCCTCGCAACACTAGATTTCTGCACCTATGGCGTCAAACCGGTCATCGAGCTCATCAAAGCAAGCCCACCCGAGTGGCAATGGTTCCTCCGAATGCATCCCACAGAACTTCATCGCGAACAAGAGCTCATCGAAATACTTCAAAGAGAATCACTCCCCGACGTTCAAGTCGCTTTTCCAACAAAAACACCTCTGTATGGACTACTTTCTGAAGTTGATCTGCTTTGTTCCGGTTTTTCTACCGTTATTTTGGAAGCCAAATCAATGGGTGTCCCGTCTGTATCATTCAGCAACCACGCTTTGGATATATTTTCAGAAGAAATCCGCAGCGGATGGTTACGGGTGTCTGAAGATACCGAAACGTGCCTTACTAATATAAAAGCCTATCTTTCTGGATCCCTCACGCCTAAAGCCGACTCGGAATCGAATGAACCCTTACCCCAAACTCTAAACCGCCTTCACGCTCAAGTTGCGGTCAACCTTCCCCTCGAATGATTCGCAGTAATATCATAATATTCGGCTGCGGCTTGGGCGGCGAAAGGGCAATCGCAACTCTCACTAAAAATGAAACCCTCATCGCCTTTACGGACAATGACCCAACGAAACACAACAGCCTATTTCACAAGATACCAGTAATCGCTCCCCATACGCTTAGGGACTCGAAGTTCGATCTCATCCTAGTCGCCAGCCAATACTCCCATTCAATCACCGAGCAGCTTACACAGATGGGCATAACTTCATCGAAAATCGAAATCATCACCGAGGACGTCCTTCTCGCGACCGATCATCCCTGCACGCTTGCCCATAGACTCTTTTTTGGTACAACCGCGTATTTAATGAACCGTTCGTTCGCATTGATAGCCGCTTGGAAGAAATTGTCAGGGAATGCATCCGAGGAATGATTGATATCGCCATCATCGACTACGGCATGTGCAACGTGCAATCCATCGCCAACATGCTCCGTAAAGCTGGCTACGATTCGATGATCACACGCGATCCAAGCGAGATCGAAGCTGCCCAAAAAATCATCCTTCCGGGAGTCGGAACGTTCGACGAAGGAATCACCGCGCTTGAAAAGCGAGGATTTCGCGAGGCGCTCGATCGCAAAGCGCACACCGAACACGTTCCAATCCTCGGCATTTGCCTAGGCGCCCAACTCATGACTCAAAGCAGCGAGGAAGGCAGACTCCCCGGCCTTGCTTGGCTGCCGGCCACCACCCGAAAATTCCGTCCACCCACCGATGGATCGAAGATCAAGACGCCTCATATGGGATGGAATTACATCCGCCCTACACGGCCTCACGACATTTTCAAAGATCTGCCGCAACCTGCCCGGTTCTATTTCCTTCATTCATATCACTTCGAAACCGAATCGCCCGACCTCCCGATCGCCGAGACGATCTACGGCGAGTCCTTCGTTTCCGGTTTAGCTCAGGATAACTTGATCGCCCTGCAGTTTCATCCTGAAAAAAGCCATCGATTCGGGCTCCAGGTCATGAGCAACTTCGCGCGTATCCCCAGCAGAGTCGCATGATAACTTTCCGAATCATCCCTTGTCTCCTGCTCCGCCAGGGGGGTCTCGTCAAAGGAGCTCGCTTCAAGCGATTGCGCTACGTGGGTGACCCCATAAACACCATACGGCTTTTCAACGACAAAGGCGCTGACGAAATCGTATTCCTCGATATCGACGCGTCCGTTCGCAAAACCGAGCCCGACTACGAATTCGTAGAAAAGATGGCGAGCGAATGCTTCATGCCGCTGTCGTACGGCGGCGGAATCAATACAATCAAACAAGCCAAACGCATCATCAACTCCGGCGTCGAAAAGATAGTCGTCAACTCCGCCGCCGTTCAGAATCCCGCTTTCATCGAAAGTCTCGCCAACGCTATCGGATCGCAAAGCGTCTGCGTCTGCATCGACTACGCGAAAAGCCTTTTCGGGAAACAACGCATTGCCTGCCTACGCGGCAAAAAGAAGCAGCCCGTATCGCCCTTGGACTTCGCGCTGCAGATGGAGAAAGCCGGAGCCGGAGAAGTCATCCTTCAGTCAGTCGACCGAGATGGCGCCCGATCCGGATACGACCTTGAAACGCTGAAAACCGTCACTGACCAACTTGACATCCCCGTGGTCTCTCTCGGCGGATGCAATACCAACGATGACATGATCGCCGCCAGAGAAGCCGGAGCCAACGCTGCCGCTGCAGGCAGCCAATTCGTGTTCGTAGGGACCCACCAAGCTGTGCTAGTTAACTACCCAAGCGAGGAGAAACTCGCTAATATTCGCGGAGCCCATATGGAGCCCGCCATCGTGCCTTCCTAATGAGCGAAAATTAACCGAGCTCTCCGATTCCCGATTTCCTTACTCATTCAGCAGTTCTAATCGATCTATGCGTACGCTCTTCCTCATCATCGCCCGGCAGGGCTCGAAAAATATAGTCCGGAAAAACCTGGCCTCCATCGCAGGACTCTCGCTGATCGCCTACAAAGCGATATCCGCACGAAAAAGCCGTCACTGCGATCGGCTCATTATTTCGAGCGACGACGAGGCGATGCAAAAAGAGGGAATCCGATGGGGAGCGGAGGCGCCGTTTCTGCGGCCCAAACACCTCGCCACGTACGAATCGAGCTCCGAT
>JAJFLS010000301.1 GCA_021772595.1 Opitutales bacterium | reverse complement strand
AGGCTCGGTTTTTAGAGAATCTAAGAATTGAAGGGAAGGCTTATAAGAATCGCTTAATTCCGCATTCCGGCCGCGTTTGCGTTTTGACAGGTCATGAGTGGTTTGATCTTAATGGTGTTCATGAACACTATTGGGGATACGCTTACCACGAGACAGCGTGAGGTGCTGGACTTCGTTCGGGAGAGCCGCTCCCGGAGTGGGCGAATGCCTTCTACGCGGGAGATTCAGCGGCATTTCGGCTTTGCGAGTCAGACGGCTGCGGTGAATCACTTGAAGGCGCTGGAGCGAAAGGGATGTCTGAGGCGTTTGCCGGGAGACTTGATTCCGACACGTTCGAGTGTGATCAGCAGGATCCCGCTATTGGGAAGCATTCCTGCGGGGCTGCCAACATTTGAGGAGGAAATCGTGGATGGCGGCGTTGGCGTCGATCTCGCATCCATCGGCGTTTCCGAGACAGCGCGAACTTTCGCTTTAACGGTTCGAGGAGATTCCATGATCGGCGCTCATATACAGGAGGGCGATGTTGTTGTCCTAGAATACAAGGAGCCGCGTGATGGGGATGTGGTTGCGGCTCTGATTGACGGTGAAACGACCTTGAAGCGCTTCGTCTTGGATGGAGGGCAGCCTTACCTCAAGGCGGAGAATCCGGCTTACCCTGACTTGGTTCCGGCGATGGAGCTCGTGGTTCAGGGAGTCGTGGTCGCGTTAACGAGAAAGGCGTTCTGATGGTTAGGATGAAATCGGATATCTCGATGACGTCGAGAAGAGGGAATACCAACGTCTATCGGCCGTGGTCCGCCGCTAGAGAGGCGGACGTTGCCGCTGCCGATAGACGAGTCGCGAGCGGGAACGATTTTGGCGAGCCGCTGAATCGGCGGACAGTCGCAGCAGAAGTGGAGGAGGAATGCCTTTGTTCGGTTTGCCGTGGTTCGGAAGCGCTTTCGTTGACCGATCGATGTTTAAAGGATGATGGAATCGCGAGAATCGATGAATTGATCGTGTATCTGGAAAATAAGTACCAACTAAAGGAGATGTAGAATGGACAAACGAAATAAGGACATAATTGTGCGAGACAGTCGCAGCGAAAACATGCTGAGGCGATTGCTAGAAGTTTCGGACCGCGATCGGTCGCAACGTCAGCGTTGGCTGCTATTGGCGAATGGAGGTTCCCTTCTTGGATTGTCTAACGGATTGGGACAATCGGGAAGTCGAAATAGACTGAGAACTGGGTAGGGCAGTCGGTTCCTGATCAGTCCTCTTTGGAAGCCGAATGGTAGGGCTGCTTAGGGATAAGCAGCCCTACCATTTGATGACTAGGATTGGACGAGCTGTATCCAGGTTTCGATTTCGATTTGTTCGGGTCGGGTTTTCGGATCGATGTTCAGGGATTCCAGCTTGGATAGCCAAATTGCAGCTTGGGGATTCACGTGTTTTTTTAGGAGAGTTCCGATCTGTTTTCGACGTTGTTGGAAAAGCTCTCGAATCAAAATCCGATCGTGTCTGGGGAAGATGAAAGGCGTTTTCTTGGCTTCTAGATGAAGCAGGCGCGAGCCGACATCGGGCTTTGGGTAAAAGCAACTTGCGGCGACGTTGTGTGATTGCGGCGTGTCGAACGCGGCCTGCAGGAAAATGCTGATGCTGCCGAATTGCTTGCTGCCGGGGTTCGCGACGAATCGATCGGCGGCTTCTTTCTGCAGCATGAGCGTCAGGCTTCGAGGCATGGGGCCGTTAATAATCGCCTCCATCCAAGGCGTCGAAATGGCGTAGGGAAGGTTTGCGACGATCTTGAAGGGCTCTTCCGGATTCGGCAAAGCGGCGAGGGGAAGCTCCATCGCGTCGCCTTCCAGGAGATTTAGGCGGCCCCCGAGTTCCGCTTCCATTTCCCGTATGTGCGCGGCGAGGCATTTATCCTTTTCGATCGCATACACAGTGGCACCTGCGTCCAAGAGTTCTCGCGTGAGCGTGCCGAGACCGGGGCCTATTTCAACGACGGTGTCATCTTTTTGAATACGAGCAAGTCCGAGTGATTTTCGGACGATGTTTCCGTCGATCAGGAAATTCTGTCCGAGTTTGCGTACGGGGCGATGACCCAGCCGTTCGAGCAAGGCTCGCGTTTCGTTGGGTGAAAGTGGCGAGGACATCGGAACTACGCGGTATGGAAATCGTGGATAAGCTCGCTAGTCGATTCGGCTTTCATCAGCGCTTCGCCAACTAGGATCGATTTCGCTCCGGCGGCTCGGGCGCGTCGGGCATCATCACCCGTCCAGATGCCGCTTTCGGAAATGGCGACGACGTCTTTTGGAAACTGGGGGATCAATCGCTCGGAAAAGGCGAGGTCGGTTTTGAATACTGCGAGGTCGCGATTGTTGACTCCGATGATCCGCGCATCGCTCGCGACGGCGCGTTCGAGTTCCGGCTCGCTATGGATTTCGTAGAGCGCGTCCAATCCTGCCAGGTCGGCGGCTTCTCGGAGAGCTTTCATTTCGTCGTCTTCGAGCGCCCGAACGATAATGAGAATGGCTCCGGCTCCGGCGTTCGCGGCTTCGAGGACCTGGATCGGGTGAACCATGAAATCCTTTCGCAGGCATGGAATTCCATTGCCCTCGCGGACGAATTCTTGGGTGACGCTTTCCAAGTCGGTGAGCGTACCACCGAAATATTTCTCGTCCGTCAGAATCGACAGACAATCGGCCCCTGCGGAGAAGTATCGCGCGGCTTGCTCGATGGAGGCTCCCAGCTCTTTGATCTGACCGGCGGACGGGGAGCGACGCTTGATTTCCGCGATTACGGCGAGTCCGTCGGGCGCTTTCAGCGCGTCGATGAAGCTGCCCTGATTGGAATTCGCTCGGCACGCTTCCAGTTCGGATGGCGCGACCGGGCGAATGCGTTCCGCGATTTCGCGGCGTTTCCATTGCATTATTTCGCTGAGCTTATCCATGGCAGACAAATGAGAGCGGGCAGATTGGGACGAAGAATAGGCACTGTCGAGAATTGTATTTGCTCTTGCGGCGGCGGTCTTTGTACATGTATCGCGTGAGCGCAATCGAAGAATTACTAGCGACTATGGCCCGCTTGAGAGCCCCCGATGGTTGCCCTTGGGACCAGGAGCAAGACCATCAGTCGATCGCCGAATGTCTGGTCGACGAGTGTAGCGAGCTATTGGAGACGATCGACAATCTCGACATGAATCACATGCGAGAGGAGCTGGGCGATGTGTTGCTCCAAGTCGTGTTTCATTCCCAGCTGGCGAACGAGTCGGATCATTTCGATTTCGAAGCGGTGGCGCGCGAGGTGAATGATAAACTGATTCGCCGCCACCCGCATGTTTTCGGCGATCGGGCGTTGGATACTTCCGACCAAGTCTTGCATCAATGGGACCAGATAAAAGCGCTGGAGAAGAAGAACGCGCCGGCTTCGGAATCGGTGTTCAAGGATCTGCCGCCGTCGTTGCCGGCCTTGATGTTCGCGGTCGATATTTTCAAGCAGATCCAGAAAAAGAGTCTGCCAACCGGCGAAGCGGTGGAGATGGAATCGATCGAAGCGATGGCGGACTCGCTGGACGAGGAGACGGCCGGAGCGCTGCTTTTCGAGATCGCGGCGGCATGTCGGATTAAGGGAATCGATCCGGAATCCGCAGTGAGGCGATACGCGCGGCGCGTTCAGGAAGAAACGGAAGCGCTTGCGTCACAGCCGACAAGCTGAGATGTTCCCTTCCCAGTGGCGACCCGCCGAAAAGCAAAAGCCTCGAAACCTCCGTCCCCAGCAGAATCGATTAGCTGGCGAGCGAAATGGCTGTCGCCTTTCATGGACCATATTCGCCACGAGCGGCGGCTTTCGGATTACACGGTCCGCAACTATACGACGGCGATCGAGAATTTCTTCCGGCACCTGAACGAGTTTGGCAATTGGGATGGAGAGCTCTCCTCCATTGATCCTCGGGAGGCCCGCGATTTCGTGATCGAGGAGCAGCGACGTGTCAGCCGCGTGACTTTGCGGAACTACGTTTCGGGGCTGAAGACGTTCTTCAAGTATTGGAATCGCCAGGGCGCCCTCGAGCGAAACCCTCTTGAAGGGCTGGTGCTGCCCAAACCGGCAAAAAAGCTACCGATCTTCATGACCGAGAAGCAGGCGCTTCTGCTGCTGAAAGGGCCGATGCTCTTGCTGGAGGAGGAGTTGATTGTGCCGTTCGTCGCTTGGCGGGATCGACTCGTTCTGGAGCTCCTCTACGGGGCTGGGTTTCGCGTCTCGGAGCTGGTGGATCTTAAATACGGGGATGTTAGCTTTGAGGAGGGGGTGGCTCGGATCGTCGGAAAAGGAGGTAAATCGCGAATTTGCCCGCTCGGCCGAGTGGCCATGGCGGTGCTCGGAAAATGGAAGCAGGAGCACGCTCCGCGGACGGAAAACGGCGACCCGGTAATCGTCAGTAATCAAGGCCGAAAATGGTCGTCTCGGCAGATTCAGCTGCTGCTCAAGAAATACCTGAAACTGGCGGATCTTCCCATGGACATCACGCCCCACAAAGTCAGGCACACCTACGCCACTCATCTTTTAGACAACGGTGCCGATTTAAGACTCGTGCAGGAACTCCTAGGACATTCCAAGCTTTCGACGACGCAGATTTACACGCATGTGAATCTGGGCCGCTTGAAGGCTGTATATGACCAGGCTCACCCTCGAGCCTGAAAAGATAAGCCGTTGATTTTGAGTGTATTAAAAAACAAAGGCCTCTGGGTCCTTTGGCTCGCCACGGCATTGTCCGGGCTTGCCTACGCCGCTGATAAAACGGCGACCGACCCCTTTGGGAGAAAAGTGGTCGCGCGCGAGCTGCTCATAAAAATGCGCGACGACCTGATTTTGCCCCAATCGGGAGGCGGCTCGTTTTCGGCTTTAAGCGGGACGCACCGAGTCGCGGGGGCCAGGATCGAGCGGACGTTTTCGACTTTGCCGAAGATCGCGTTGGTGACGGTCGATGAGGGCGAATCGATTGAAGATGCGATCAAGGCCTACAAGCGCTCCGGCCTCGTCGAACGGGTCTCGTACAATTACATTAGAAAAGCGTTCGTTTTGCCAGACGACGCCCTCCTGCAAGACGGGAAGCAGTGGGGCATCGAAAACGCGGGCCAGTTTGGCGGAATCGCCGGCTCGGACGTGAGCGCGGACGAGGCTTGGGACATTTCGCACGACGCGGCGGATATTGTGGTGGCGGTACTCGATTCGGGCATTCGCTACACGCACGAGGATCTCGCCGCGAATATGTGGGTGAATCCGGACGAAATAGCCGGCAACGGATTGGACGACGACGGCAACGGTTTCATCGACGACGTGCACGGCATCAACACGGTTGGCTTGAACGGTGAGCGCACGCCCGAAACGGAAGGCGACCCGCTGGATGACTTGGGTCACGGCACGCACGTGGCGGGAGTTCTAGGCGCGGTCGGAAACAACGGAGTGGGCGTGACTGGAGTGGTTTGGAACGTCAAGCTGATGGCGCTCAAGTTTTTGGATTCAAACGGCGAGGGCTCCGATGCGGACGCCATCGAGTGCATCAACTACGCTCGCGAAAAAGGCGCCCACATAATCAACAGCAGTTGGGGCGGACTCGATTTCAATCCGCTTCTCGGCGACGCGATCGAAGAGGCGAGCGATGCGGGAATCTACTTTGTAGCAGCGGCGGGAAACGACAGCAGCAACAACGACGACCAGCCCAATTACCCGTCCTCCTACGCCTATCCCAACGTTGTCAGC
>JAJFLS010000031.1 GCA_021772595.1 Opitutales bacterium | reverse complement strand
GTCCCTCCTCCACTCTGCAGGAGCATCCTTAAGACCTGGGCGTCAACGGTCTCTCCATCCGAGTCGACCTCCACAGGGCGTTCGATAAGATCGACCCGGCTGATCGGCCCTTGCTCTGTGCGATCGCCGTACAGTAAGCCGCTTATGTAGCGGGACTTGTCGCGACGAGGCATGATCTTAAGCTGAATGCGCCACTTGTAGCCTCCATCCCACCCCATCGAGCGAAACGTCTTCAAGATCTCCCAGCCCTTCTCCTGGCTGGGATTTTTGCCCAACGTATCAAGAGGGCTGCTACCCGAATGTCGCCGCTGTCCATAACAGGGAGCGACAAAAAAGGCCCCCAGCAAAAGGAGCATAAAAAAGGCCGGGATCTTGCGCATGTTGCGATTAGACCCGGCCATCGTGAAATTGTTTAACCGATTACTCGCTCGGTTTCTCTTCTGCTTCGGTGGCTGCCGCTTCGGCTTCAGTCGCGACCGCTTCGGTCTGTTCGCCCAATGCGTCGGCCGCTTGATCAGCCGCCGTCTCTACATTGGAAAGCGTTTCTAGCAATCCGACCTCTTCCGCTACAGGCGTCTCGAAATCAGGAAGCGCGCTTCCCTCTGCCGCCTGCTCCGCGCTATTCAGATGAATGTAAGCCAGCCCGAGGCCGAAAACCATTACGAAATAGACGATCGCCGTGTTGCGAGTCCACTTGGTCAGCACGCTGGTCGTTTCCGCGCCCAATGCGGCTTCAGCCATTCCTCCGCCCATCGCGGCGCCCATGCCTCCGTTCGCGCTGCCCTTCTGAGCGAGCACCATGAGGATGAGAACGATGGAGAGAAGCGCCAGGATGATGGTAAGAATATCTGCGAGAATGCTCATAAGAACCGCAGACACTCGAAAATCGGACCTTCCTTGTCAAGCGCGGATAAACGGGCTTCTAACGACACTTCGCGTTGCCTCACTCTTCCTCGTCGTCCAGAGTCTCTATCACCTTAAGCTCCCCGGTTTCCACCTCCCCAGAGCCAAGGTGAGTGGTCGTTTTGCCAAGCTTGCCGTCGAGATTCGTCCCGAAGTAATTCGCAGCCCCTCGGCTCAGCGCGAAATGGGCATCCTCGAAATTCGTTTGTATTGCGTCCAGACTGAACCGCGTCGACCAAACGAGCTTCTTCTCGCCAGTTTCCCGTAGTATTCGCAAATCAAAGGCCATCAACACGAGAAAGTAGCGTTCGCTACGAAGCATATCCTGAAGCTCGAACCCTTCCTGAACATTCAGACTTGATCGCTTCAACGCGCGGTCGAACCCGATTAGCTCAGCGTTATCCTGTTCGCGATAGGTATAGCCGGTCTCATCTAGTATAGTACCGGGCGACTCTTCCGTGCCATCCTCCTCCTCGGAGTCGCTGAATGAATCGTCATCCAAATCGTCTTGAGGGAAAAGCTCGTCCCAATCCGCTTCGATCTGAGTCATACCTCGGTGGACAACTATCAGAAGGTCTCCCCCTTCCTGGGTTTGCGCTGGGTAGTAGTTTCGCTTTCGCAATTCCGCCGCAAGCGATTCGGCAACGTCCATAAAAGACACTTCCCGCAGGCTCGGATCGCGCATATTGCCTCCATGAAACTTCCCCTCAACAAAGTGATAAGTCTCTCGCTTCAAAGCGTCGTCGGCCTCTTTCCCCTTCAAGTAGTCTTCATCCGCGTACGAGTCCACCAGAACGCGAGTTTCTCCTTTCGCCCCCGAAGCATTCGTCCCAAGGACGACAATTGCACCCAAAGCGGCTAGGCCAAAACAGCCTCTGCGGAAGCGGCTAAGCTCGTCGCTAGCGAAAATTTCCCTAATTTTGCCCATCAGCATCGTGTTATTATGAACTCCTTTTATTCTTTTCGGGTTACATTCTACCGACTTAATCCAATTTTCTCCCAGTCGAACAGCTCGCCAGGATCCGTCTTCCGCCCGGGCGACCATTCGTCGTGGCCGAAAATCGCTTGCCGGCTGAAATCGATTTCCTCGAAAATCTCCCTGAGCGCTCCGATCACGATCCTTAAAGAAGCGTACTGCTCCTCCGTGTATCCCAAGTGCGTCTCGGCCAACTCTCTGTATTGAGCTTCATTTATATAGATGCTCATGTCTTCGACGCTGCCGATCCCCATCAATTCCACGCCGATCGAATATTCGTTCAACCGATTCGTCCGCTCCAGCATCCCTTCGACTTGCCCCACCCCTGCATGATAAGCCGTCCGATCGAGCGACACGAGCTGATAGACCAAGCCTGCTCGATCGATTAGAAAATGGGCGGACACTCCGTAGCCCGCGAAACCATCGACGATTTTCTTGGTGCCATAAGGGCTCGCCGGATTGGCCACCACGTCGCTGCAAAAATGCACCAGAATCGTATCGATCAACCGCCCCTCGTCTGGCTCCTTCGAGCAGTTCTCCGGCAACGCCATCCACTCGATCTCAAGTTCGTCGGCTCCCAGCAGTTTCGCAAACCGATCGTCCAGGGAAGCCTCGCCTAAAACCCCCGCCGCCAAACCGCCACTTGAGACGATCGACACACACCCAATCCACGCCAAACACGCAAGTAATCTGGAATTCGCAAAAGCCCTCATTTCCTATCGCAGGCAATCTAGCCTCTAAACCGAAAATTGCACGAAAATCCTGTGATTCGCGCCGCTCAAGTCCTCAGAGCCCGCGGCCCCAAAGCCCTAGGGCACCACGACGATAGAGAACGCCTGGAATTGATTCGACTGGTGGATCCCGTCGATCCCACCGGTGTAAGCGAATTCCTTGGGAAGGCCGCTGTCCTTGTTCCACAGAATCCAGAAGTCGAACGGCGATCCGTGCGAAATGCCGGTCGCGCTGCCAAGGCCCTCGCCTTGAGCGCCGATGATGTTGAAATTCCGGTATTCGCTAAACCCAAGCTCGGAGATTTGAAAAGTGTGCCCGTTGATCGCCAGAGCAACCGAAGTGATCGCGATCACCTCGTTATTCGCATCATTGAGCTCGACTTCGATCGATCCTGAGACCGTGCCTTCCGGGGCTCCCGACTCGAATCCATCGATCGTGAAATTCACAACCGCCTTATACGCAAACGCTTCAGCAGAAAGCGCCAGTATAGACACGACCAGTATAAATCTGTGCAGTTTGAGTACTTGGGACATTGTATTCTAAGTAGTATCCTTAATAGACGGCACTATTACCGAAAAGATAAGTATTTTGATAGAGTGGCAGAATCGGAACAATTGATTCCCCCCACGACTATCGCTGACGAAACTTCTTAAATCTTAACTCCTACTTTTTCGTTTACCTCCGCTCACTCCTCCAAGCCGATCTTATCCAGAATCCGCTGAAGGTCGTCGTTGCCGGCGTACTCGATGACAATCTTGCCTTTCTTGGGCGTGTGCTTGAGCGCGACGTTCGAACTGAGGTAGGACATCAGCCGCTTCTCGATGTCCTCGATCGCAATGCTCTCCGATTCCGGAACTTCTCGCGCGTGGCCGGACTTGGACTTCCCTGTCTTGCGCAACGAAACAATCAAAGCTTCCGACCCTCTCACACTCACTCCGTCTTCGATGATTCGTCGAGCGAGCAAGGCTTGCTCCTGTTTGTTGTCGAGTCCAAGCAGCACTTTGGCGTGGCCCGTCGACAGCATCTGAGTCGATAGATAACCGCGGATTTCTTCCGAAAGTGTCAGCAAGCGAAGCGAATTCGCGATCGTCGCCCGGCCTTTGCCCACGCGTTCGGCGACCTGTTCTTGGGTCAAATCGAAGTCGCGGATCAGACTGGCATAGCCCATCGATTCTTCGATTGGGTTGAGATTCTCGCGCTGCAAATTCTCGATGAGCGCCATCGATGCGGCAGAAGAATCGCCGGCTTCGATGATCCGAGCCGGAATCTTTTTCAGCTTCAACAACTGAAACGCCCGCCAGCGTCGCTCGCCCGCGATTAGCTGATACGAGCCATCCACATCGCGCACGACGATCGGCTGGATCAGCCCTTCGCTCCGGATGCTCTCCGCGAGATCCATAAGCTGGCTCTTCTCAAACTCCTTCCGCGGCTGATACGGGTTGGGTCCGATCTTGGCGACCGGCAACTCGAGATAGTCGGGCTTCTTCTCCTCGACCGGAAATCCCGCTTTGGCCGCGGTTTTCTTTTCGGGAGCGTCTTGGGGCGGGGCGGCGGTTTTCTGTTCAGCCGCCTTGTTGTCAGCCGACTTTTTCGCCGGAGCCTTCGGCTTGCCGGAGCCACCTGAAATCAGGCCTGCCAAGCCTTTGCCGAGTCGAGATTTGGATTTCGCCATAGTAGAGCTATTGGTCCTCTTTGAAAGGCACGAAAATTTTCAGGCCGACCTGCAAGTGTCGAGGGCTGGGGATTTGATTCGCGTTTTGGACCCAATCGACCGTCGAGTTGAATTTCGTCGCGATGCCTGAAAGCGTGTCGCCGCTGCGAACGATATATAAGGTTCCCGACTGCGGAAAATTATTGTGGAAAGTCGTCAGCACTCCCGGATCCTGCTTCGCGGGAGCGGCTGGTATTTGGGAGAGACTGTTCTTCACGCTCCCGGCGAAATCGGTAATCTGCTTGGTCACTTGCAGCACGATCTCGTTCTTCATCTTCTCGTCGCGCTGTTCGAGCTGCTTCACCGCTTTGTCGACCGCCAGATTCAACTGACCCACCGTCGCCAGCTGGTCCATGCTGTTTCCAACTCGCGTCTCGTAGCTATTCACTTGCTCTCGAAGCTGGTTGTTCTCGCGCCTCATGTTGTCCAACTCAACACGCATCGACCGGATAGATTCCCCCAGGATACGCACATCCTCCGTCAAATTCGCAACCTGGTACGCCAGATTGGTCGTTTGGGCGAACGCTGCGCACGGTCCGAAAGCCAGACCGAGCAACGCGACCCAAACCGCTTTTCTCCTTATGCTAATAATTAAACCGCCCATGTTTCGAATCGTGGAAAATTTGATAGCGAAAAACAAGCATCAAGCCGGAGTAGATTGCCAAACAAATGTTAAGACACGGCCCAATCAATCAGCGCCGATATCGATCGCGACTCCAGGACCGTGCCCTCGGGCAGCTCGTAACCTCTCAGAAATGCCTCCGCATCCAGCATCTTTCCGCCAGGACGCTGCATTCGTTTGAGATACAACACCCCCGAGCCACAAGCGACCGCCAATCCTTCCGACTCCAGCCCAAGCGTCTGCCCCGGCGGCGACGAAACGGATTCCGTTCCAAAGTCGGCCAGTCCGATCTTGATCGCGACGCCGTCGTGAAAAAATCGCGTTCCCGGCCAAGGGAACAAACCGTTAATGCGGCGAGCCAACACTTCCGCCGATTGCGTGAAGTCCAAGTCGCCATCGTCTTTCCCGAGCTTGTGGACATAACTCGCCGCGTCCGCGGACTGTTCATGCGGCTCCGCTTCGCCCGAAAAGATGAGCGGCATATTTCGCTCCAGCAGCGGCACGCACGCTTTTGAAAGTTTCGCTTCAACTTCCAGCGCCGTATCCAAGCGTTCGATATTCACAGTCTCAACATCGAGCACTGGACCCGCATCCATTTCGCGAACCATTTTCATTAGACTGACTCCCGTCTTCGTCTCGCCCGAAGCTACCGCGCATTGGATCGGCGACGCTCCACGATACTTCGGCAAAAGAGACGTATGCAAATTCCAGATTCCTCGCGGCATCGAATCGATCAAAGCCTGAGAAAGCATATGCCCGTACGCCATCACCAAGATTGCATCCACTCCGATCGCTTCAATATCCAGCCGATCTCGCTTGCGCATTCGATCCGGCTGAAAAACCGGCAGCCTGTTCTCCATCGCCCACAGCTTGATTTCGTTGGCCGCGATTTTCTTGCCTCGCCCTCTCGGACGATCCGGCTGCGTGTAGAGCGCCACGATCTCGATATCGCCACACTGCCCATCCCGGATCGCATTCAGCGCCGGCAAAGCAATCGGATCTGATCCCATAAATATCAATCGATGCGCCATACAAAAGCCTTCGTCATCGTCCTAATCTTCGTCTTCTTCTTTCTAGCAAATCAAAAGACATCCTACTCCTCGTTCACATACGGATTTTTCTTATTCACCATATCGAATACCACGGGACAGCCTTCCAACTTGAACGCTTCCACGACGGCCGCCGACATGTAGCGTTTGTATGAATCGTTCAACTTCTTCGCTTGGTTGCAAAAGAGCTTTATCCGATACGGACGGTTCGCAGTGTGCACCGCGTAGTAAACACGAAAGCGCTTCCCATCCTTTTTCGGGGCGGGCATCCGTTCCGCAATCTTGTATAACAGATTGTTCAAGCGACCCGTCGAAATAGTCTTCTCGAGGCGCTTATCCATCTGCCGCGCGGAATAGAGCATTTTCTCGATATCGATATTTTCAAGGGCGGACACGAATCGGATCGGAGAACCGGGCGTAAAGAAAATTTCCCTACGCAACCCTTTTTCGAAGGCTTTCCTGAATTCGCTCTCCGTATCGAATCCATCGATCTCATCGTTCTCCCAAGCTGCGAGCGCAAGGTCCCACTTGTTCACGACAATGACGATGGGCTTTCTAAGCTCCGCCGCTTCGCCCGCGATCGCCTTGTCCTGATGCGTCGGACCTTCCTTGGCGTCGATCACCATGAAAACCACATCCACATCCCGAATCGCATCCAAAGAACGGACACGCGAGAAATACTCGACCGACGAACTGAGCTTAGTCTTTTTCCGAATGCCCGCCGTATCCGTCAAAACGAAATGCCAGTCCTCGCCGCGCTTCGACTTCCAAGTGAACGGCGTTTCGATCGAGTCGCGCGTCGTGCCAGGAATGTCGCTCACGATGAAGCGATCCGACT
>JAJFLS010000004.1 GCA_021772595.1 Opitutales bacterium | reverse complement strand
GCGACGGAATCGCCTCTTTCGCGAACTATGGCGAAAGCGAGGTCGAGCTCGCCGCGCCGGGAGTGGGGATTCATTCGACTTACTTCAACTCTGACACCGACTACCGCGCGCTGAGCGGCACGTCGATGGCGACGCCATTCGTGAGCGGAGCGATCGCTTTACTGATCAACCGCTTTCCGGAGGAATCCATGCCGAGCATTCTGAATCGACTGTATTCATCTACGGATACGGTGGAGAGTCTTGCCCGACGCTGCCGAACGGGCGGACGGTTGAACTTGTCTCGCGCCTTGGAGTTGGAAATGCGGAGTCCGCTCAACGACGATTTCGCAAACGCAACGGTTCTTTCGAAAACGCCGCTTGTGTTGTCGGGCTTCAATCTGACGGCTACGGCGGAGACCAACGAAGGCGTCCACGATTTGGAGGGAACAGGTAAGTCAGTCTGGTGGAGTTGGACAGCGGATACGGATGGCTTCGCCGAAATCTCGTCGATCGGTAGTGATTTTAGCACTACCATTGTCGTCTATCAGGGAGACGGGGTGGATTCGCTTCAACTCGTCGCGAAAGACCGCGATTTGTCGCCGGATAACAACGGCGCTTCAGTTGGCTTCGACGTTCTGGCCGGGAACGTCTACCGAATCGCGGTCGACGGCCTCCAAGGCGAATCGGGCAACATCAGCCTGAGCCTCGGCCAGTCTGTGGTCAACGACGACTTCGAAGACGCGCTGTTGCTCGATGGCGTCAATGTTCGCGCGGCGAGCGAGAACATCGCGGCCACTCGAGAGCCCAGCGAGCCGGAGCACGTGGCGGGGACGTTTGGCGAGAAGTCGGTCTGGTGGAGTTGGAGAGCTCCGCGGAGCGGGAACGTGACGATTTCGACTTCGGCGAGCAACAGCTTCGATACTTTGCTGGCCGTGTACACTGGCGACGCGCTGGAGGATTTACAGCTGGTAAGTTCGAACGACGACGATGAGCGGACGGGAGTTTGGACGAGCGCCTTGACCTTCTACGCCCAGGAAGGGGCGGAACACAAGATCGCGGTCGATGGATGGAATGGTGGATTCGGCGAAATCGCTCTAACTGTGGCGATGGCGGAGAACGACGATTTCGAAGATGCGCGCGTCATTTATGCGGACGCCCTGGAAGACGTGTCGTTTACGAATCAGGCGACCAAGGAAATTGGCGAACCCGCCCACGGCGGCAACACGGGTGGTAGCTCGCTTTGGTGGAAGTGGATAGCGACTCGCTCGGGCCAGGCGGAAATCTCCACATTCGGCAGCGATTTCGACACGACGCTTGGCGTTTACCAAGGAAGCTCGATGGGTGCGCTGGCGCTTCTGGGAGGCAACGATGACAGCGGCGGGGCTCTGTCCAGTCGGGTAGCTCTCGATGTAGAGGTCGGCGAGACATATTGGATCGCTGTTGACGGAAACGATTTTCGGGCGGATCGCAGCTATGGTTTGTCTCAGTTGAACATTCTGGTCGAGGAAGATCCGAGCTCTCTGGCTCCGGTTATCGCGAGTCCCGGAGACGCGGTGGCGATTGCGGGGGCCGCGGTTGATTTTCAATTCACGGCGACTCGAACGCCTACCTTGTTCACGGCAACCGGATTGCCGGCGGGCTTGAGCATCGATTCCTCGACCGGCCAGGTTACAGGCGTATCCGCTCAGTCGGGACGTTTCGAAGTCTTGGTGGATGCGACCAACGGAGATGGGGTTGGCAGATTTCTTTATATATTAGAAGTGGCTCCTCAAGCGGGATCGCCCGATGTATTGCCGATGTTGATCGAAAAGAAGGCGATTGAGGGAACGCAGCTCGAATTGGACGTGGACGTCGTCGACAATACGGGAGTCACGTATCAGTGGTACAAGGACGGCACGATTCTATCGGGCTCGGTTTCAAGCACTTTGGCCATCGACTCGATAGAGGAGGGCGACGAAGGGGAGTACTCGGTCGAGGTCGCGAATGGAAACGGAGCCGTTCTCGCAGGACCGATCAGGGTGCGCATGATCCGGGAGTCGCTGCTTAACATTTCGACCCGCGGCTACGTGGGCACTGCTGATGAGATCATGATCGCGGGATTCGTGATAACGGGGTCGCAGCCGAGGACAGTACTCATCCGTGGGATTGGAAAAACGCTGGAGCAATTCAATCTAGAAGGCGTGTTGGAAAATCCGCAGCTCGTTTTATTCGATTCCGGGAATCAGCCGATTGCGACTGTTGATGATTGGAGCACCGAGGCGAACTGGGAAGAGATAAGGGATGTAGGCCTAAGTGTCGGAGCGACCGAGCTAACGGACCCTCAAGAAGCGGCGATGGTCATGACGCTCGATCCGGGCCCCTATACCGTCCACATGTCCGGAGCGAGCGGCGGGACAGGGATTGGGCTCGTTGAAGTCTACGATGCTTCCGACGAGAGCATCGAGACGCGACTGGTTAACATTTCTACGCGCGTTCGAGCGTCCACGGGCGATGAGGTCGCGATCGCGGGTTTTGTGATAGCCGGAGAGGATCCCAAGCGCGTGCTTATTCGCGCGGTCGGCCCGGGGCTTGAGCCGCGCGGGATCGCTGAGTTTTTGCCTGATCCCTATATGACGCTATACAGCGGGAGCGACATCGTGGCGGCGAATGACGACTGGAACAGTGAGTTTCTGTTTCAGATAACCGAAGCCATTGTCCAGGCTGGAGCAGGCCCGCTCGAAGATGGCAGCGCAGACTCCGCCATGATCCGCGAGCTTCAGCCCGGCCCGTACACCGTGATCGTAAACGATTTCAATTCCGCTTCAGGCGTTGTCTTGTTGGAAGTGTACGAACTGCCGTAGCTTTTTAATAGGCCCCCGAGTCTTTGTGGCATTTAATGAGGACACTCTTAAGTTGCGGCAATCACCGTCGTCCCAATTTTGAGGGCGAATTGAAAATTCGTGAATCAAATTACGAATCTGCGTCTAATGCGACTGTTCAGAAGTTCACATTCGCCCTTACGTAAAATGACGTGCGCGGTTACAAGGTCCGATCTCATCGTGTTATAGTCGTTGCCGAGCGGCGGAATATGAACTGCCTTAGATTTGAACAATTTAGCGAGTTTTCTCTTCTCAGGTACAAAGCGAATATTCGAAGAATGAATGCTTGGAAGATCCTATTCGCCCCTACGTAATATGACGAGTGCGCTAACAAGATCCAATCTCATTGAGAATAGGAATTTGGATACAAAAACTAGTATAAACGTAAGTCCGATGGCCTGTTTATAACCTAAATAGTAAAAGTGAAAACCCTATGTCTAAAATCCGGTTTAAAAATTTGCAGAATTTTAGAATTGATAGGTCACAGAGCTTAAGTGTCGGGGTGTTAACCACGAATTATAAGGAATTAAATATTAACTTCTCACTAATTATGAAACTTACCTCGAAAATACTCATTGGAACCGTCTCAGGGCTTCTTGCAACAACTGCGATCGGTCTTCTCATATCCTACAGTGTCCTGAAAAATCAAGGACAGAACCTAGCCCGCGAAAAGATGAGGGCCATGACGCTTCAAGCGGAATCGGTTCGTGATTCAATCGGCGATCTTTCTAAAAGAGATTCTTTCGATTACGAAAAATTGGTTGTTGAATTCAATGAAGCCGCCGACTTTCGCGATACCGGTCTATATAATACAATCCCAATTGTCGCCGCCTGGAAGAGCATCGAAAAAGTAGCTAATGCAGATGGCATGGAATTCCGCGTCCCCAAAGTGCGGCCGAGAAATCGCAAGAACCAGCCAACTGCTGAAGAGCTCGAGATTCTTGATTATCTGAAATCAACCAATTCGGAGGATTACTTCGAGGTGGATGATGAAGCGGGATTGATGGTCTATGCGAGACCGATCCGCCTAGATGAAAGCTGCCTCACTTGTCATGGCGACCCGGCGAATAGCCCAACCGGCGATGGCAAAGACATTGCAGGTTTTGAGATGGAGAACTGGAAAGCCGGCGAGATACATGGAGCGTTCATTCTTAAGAATAGCTTGGATGGAATCAACGAGGCGGTGGCGTCGAGTCTATGGAAAACCGTGATGTGGGGTACCCCTGCCACAGCGATTATCGTAGGCGTATTGTTCGTCATGATTCGGAGGACAATTGTCGGACCGATCAATAAAGTGATATGTGAGATCAGCGAATCGACCGGGCTCACTCGGACAGCCGCTGAAGAAGTCAGCGGCGCCAGTGCCGCACTTGCGAGAGGAGCCAGCGAGCAAGCTGCCTCTCTTGAAGAGACCAGCGCGACTCTCGAGGAGATCGGTAGCATGACCAACGAAAATGCCGGGCATGCTGACAAAGCTACGAAAATCTCCGAGGAAGCAAATTCCGCTGCTGAGGAAGGCAATAAAGGCATGGAAAAGATGCTGCACGCGATGTCTCAGATTCAGGAGTCGAGCGGCCAGATTTCCGATATCATCAAGACCATCGACGAGATCGCATTCCAAACGAATATTCTCGCGCTGAACGCAGCCGTTGAAGCCGCTAGAGCGGGCGAAGCCGGAGCAGGATTCGCAGTCGTCGCCGACGAAGTCAGAAGCTTGGCTCAAAGATCTGCAGACGCGGCCAGAGAAACCGCCGAGAAGATTGAAGACTCCGTCCAGAAGAGTGAAGATGGCGTTAGCGTGACTCATGAAGTGAACACGAGCCTAAACGAAATCTCCGAACGCGTTCAGGCGTTGAACTCCATTATCGTCGATGTGAAGAATTCTTCATCCGAGCAATCGGAAGGCATCGGGCAGATTAACGCGACAGTCGCTGGAATGGACAAGATTACTCAAGAATCTAGCGCGAGCACGGACGAACTTGCGGCCACAGCGGCGCAAGCGAGTTCGCAAGCCAAAGATTTGGAGAATGCGGTTAGAAAGCTGCGGAGTATCGTAGACGGTAGCGGTACAGGCTCCTCTGAAAAGGCTGTGTCTTCAGCAACCGCCCCAACCGAAAACGCGTTCGAGGGACTCCCAAATAGAAGTGGAAGCGAAAGCGATTTTTCTGTGGCGAAATCGGATTCGAACTGGAACTAGTAGAATTAGAGCTTCCGAGTCACGCGCAATTCAGAGAGGTGAGAGTCGCCGCCGACGAGATACTTGAAGGCGGCGTTGAGTAAGCGCTAACGATTTGGAAGTAACCGCCGTATCCAGATATTCAGGATATAGCGAATCGCGGGATAAAACCCGCGATTTTTTTGTAGGGGGGAAACCTCGCGATTTCCTTCGCTGGGTTCTCGGTGTAGCTACGCAGCGAACGCGTTGTGGATTCTCATGTAGGAGCCTGCTTGCAGGCGATTTCGCATTAAACCCGTAAGATGATCGCCTGCGAGCAGGCTCCTACAATTGTGCGGTGAAGCGGGACGCTCCTGCCCTACCGAGTAGTCAGCTCGCCATAGCTCCGATGGCCGCGTTTAGGGTTGGGCTGGGACGCATTGCGACGGCGGCTTCCTCGGAATCGGGATGGTAGTATCCGCCGACATCGACGGGCGAACCTTGGGCGGCGTTGAGCTCGTCGACGATTTTAGTTTCGTTGTCCACGAGCTGTTGGGCGAAATTCGCGAACTGGGATTGGAGCTCCGTGTCCTGCGTTTGCGCGGCAAGCGCTTGGGCCCAGTAGAGAGCGAGGTAGAAATGGCTTCCGCGATTATCGAGCTCGTTCACTTTGCGCGATGGCGACTTGTTGTTCTCAAGGAGCTGGGCGGTCGCTTGGTCGAGCGTTACGGCTAGAATCTTGGCTTTGTCGTTGCCGAAGTTTTCGTCGAGGTGCTCCAGTGAAACGGCCAAGGCGAGGAATTCGCCAAGCGAGTCCCAGCGAAGGTGTCCTTCGCTCTCGAATTGCTGGACATGCTTCGGAGCGGATCCGCCGGCTCCGGTTTCGAAGAGCCCGCCACCGTTCATGAGCGGCACGATCGAAAGCATCTTCGCGCTGGTACCGAGTTCGAGAATCGGAAAGAGATCGGTAAGATAGTCGCGGAGCACGTTTCCGGTGACCGAGATCGTGTCTTTGCCATTCCTGATTCGCTCTAGCGAAAATCGGGTCGCTTCAACCGGTGACATTATGTGGATTTCCAGTCCGTTCGTTAGATAAACTGGCAAATACGTTTTCACCTTCTCGATGAGCTGAGCATCGTGAGCGCGTTTCTCGTCCAGCCAGAATATCGCAGGAGCTCCCGTGGCTTTAGCTCGATTGACGGCGAGTTTCACCCAATCCTGGATGGGAGCGTCTTTGACTTGGCACATCCTAAAGAGGTCGCCTTCTTCCACCGCTTGCTCGATGAGCGTTTGTCCTGAAGAATCCACTACGCGGACAGCGCCGTTGCCGGGAGCCTGGAAGGTCTTGTCGTGAGACCCGTATTCTTCCGCTTTCTGGGCCATGAGGCCGACGTTCGGAACGCTGCCCATTGTCGTGGGATCGAATGCGCCGTGCTGCTTGCAGAAATCGATGGTCGCTTGATAAACGCCGGAGTAACAGCGGTCGGGGATGATGAATTTCGTGTCTTTCAGCTGACCGTCAGGTCCCCACATTTGTCCGGACGTGCGGATCGCGGCGGGCATCGAGGCGTCGACAATGACGTCGCTGGGGACGTGGAGATTGGTGATGCCTTTGTCGGAGTTCACCATGGCGAGCGCGGGACGGTTTTCGTAGACTGCTTGGATGTCTGCCTCGATTTCCGCTTGTTGCGCTTCTGGGAGGGTTTTGATTTTCGCGTAGACATCGCCAAGTCCATTATTGGGCTCGATTCCGAGCGAGTCGAAGGTGGCTGCGTGTTTTTCGAATACTTCTTTATAAAAAACGGAAACTGCGTGGCCGAAGATGATGGGATCGGAAACCTTCATCATGGTGGCTTTCAGGTGTATCGAAAAAAGAACGTCTTTGTCTTTCGCGTCGTCGATTTGCGCGGCGAGGAAAGAGCGGAGCTCGCGCTTGCTGAGGACGGAGGCGTCGATGATTTCGCCGTCGAGCAGAGCGGTCTTATCTTTCAGGATGGTGACTGCGCCGTCTTGGGCAGCGAATTCGATTCGGACATTGCAGGCTTTCGCGACGGTGACCGATTGCTCGCTTCCGTAGAAATCGCTGGATTCCATGCTAGCGACGTGCGATTTCGAATCGGAGCTCCAGGCGCCCATCGGATGAGGATTCTTTCGCGCGAATTGTTTTACGGCGCCGGGAGCGCGGCGATCAGAATTACCTTCGCGCAGGACGGGGTTCACGGCGCTACCAAGCACTTTGGCGTAGCGGGCTTTGGCGTCTTTCTCGGCGTCGCTCTTGGCTTCCTCGGGGTAGTCCGGGATGTCGTAACCGTGAGACTGGAGTTCCTTGATCGCTGCGGCCAGCTGAGGAATGGAGGCGCTGATATTGGGGAGTTTTATGATGTTGGCTTCTGGCGTTTTGGCCAATTCGCCAAGCTCGGCGAGCGCGTCGGCTAGGCGTTGGTCGTCGGTTAGCTTCTCGGGGAAGTTCGCGATAATCCGGCCGGCGAGCGAGATGTCCCGAGTTTCGACTTCTACACCCGCAGCGTTTGTAAACGCCTTGATGATCGGAAGTAGCGAGCGCGTCGCCAAAGCGGGTGCTTCGTCAGTTTTCGTGTAGATGATCGTCGAATTGGGTGTGGTCATGATATTCTCAGGTAGCGCTTAACCTCAAATCCAGTATTCAAAATTAGAGCGAAGTTCTTCCGTAACCTACTCAAGCGCAGGGTCAATAACATTGATTGGAAGAGGCGGCAACACGGGAAAATGCTGTCTTTTAAGCCTGATGTTTGAGTTGCTCTCGCGATAGAGAGTGTGTCTTGATCCGGACTGCGACCGTTTAAATTACAACGTTGTAATATAAACGGTCGGGGGCTACTGGGTATTTTGGTTTCGGCGATTGATATTGGTAAGCTGAAAATGACGATTCGCAGATTGTAGGAGCCTGCTTACAGGCGATTATTCCCCAAGGCTATGGCAAACGTAATCGTCTGCAAGCAGGCTCCTACACATGAAAAAGCGCCTTCGGTTGAAGCGTATGGTCAGCTGATCGTGGCTACGGTAAGATACTCGGAGGAAGGGCTTCGATGAGGCGGCGACCTGACCGATAATCGTTCACTCGATTCTCGATTGGAAGCGGTGGTAGAGGTAGCCGATAAAAGTGATTAGTACGGAGAGAATCGCGAAGGCGACGATGCGGATGAGCGTGTCGCGAATGTCGTGCACGAACAGTCGTGTCAGCGGCAGGGCGAATCCGACCAGAGCGACCATGCGGTAGGGCTTTATCTTTGCGCCGATTCCGATTCCAACGAGCACGAGGCAAAAGAGCGCCATCAGCGAAGTGAAGGATGAGTCCAGCGCGAGAAGATCCGATGATAGAGTCATCGCGACCGCAGCGAAACTGAATAGGGCGGCTAGATAAACCAGAGCTTGCCGGATTTTTGGCGAGAGTCTGCGATGGGCGGATTTCGCGTGATCGATTCCCATTCCCAGCGCGACTGCGGCGGCGAGCAATCCCCCGGCAAGGGCGTCTTTGGCCCAGGGGAGCGTTCGGAGCAAGCTATCCATCGACGAGTCCCAAACGCTGATAATCGACGTTAGTCCGATTCCCATGAAAACGATGCTCACAAACAAGGCGATGTAGCGCTTGTGAATTCTCCAGAGCATGTGGAACGAGATCGCTAGTAGTAGCAAAACCAATACGCGTCCAATCCATGAATCGAACTCGTAGGCGATTCGAGCGAGAATAATCGCGCCGAAGATATGATGCAGCAGTCGCCAGGATTTCCATTTTCTCAAGATTCTGAAATCTTGGATCAATCCCGGTTTCAGGTTCGGGAGGAAGAGAACGGCTAGATAGGCAAGAATCGCAATGAGCCCTCCCCAGTTGCTCGTTCGCGGCGCATGTTCGAAAAGAGTGAACAATACCAGAGGGGTCAGCGATGCGTCGCGAAGCGTTTTCAAAATACCGTTCGGAGTCGCGAGCAAGGCGATCGAGAAAGCGGCGGGAAGGTAGACGAACCAGCTTTCAGAGTCGAACGCGTTTGAAAGGAATGCGTAGCTTGATATGATCCAGGCCAAGTTGAAGAGCAGTTCGCCGAATAGAAAAAAGCCTCGCCGATGCGATTGATAGACGCGGGCGATTCCGAATGCCGCGGCGATTGCGAGACCGGCGGAGACGATAAAGCTCACTTCGTTGTATGGGTTGAGCCAGTACCGCATGTTGGCGACCAGAATCAGCAGCGCTGCCGAGACGGCGGGCACTGCGAGAGAGAATCGTGGAATGAAGCCGATCGAGCATAACACGGCCCCGTAGATTCCGGTAGCGATCGGTAGTGAATCTATGGGGACGTCGCTCAAGGTGATGAATCTAATGCCCGCGAGTCCGTTGATAAAGGCAGCGGCGAAGTAGAGTCCGCTGGAGCGTCCGTCCTTGTCACGCGCTCGTTTGAGGTACGAGAGTACTCCGGCGGCGATGATCGGATGGATCAGGTAGAGGAACCACGAGAACTCTCCGACTGGGAGTTTTTCGAAACCGATGCTGGAAAGGGCGTAGGCGAGTGATACGATCCAAAGCGCCAGGGTGGCGATTTCCTGCAAAAGCGATTTCGAGCGAGCTGCGATCCAGCTGACGAGGGCGGCTTCGACGACGAGCGCGAACCAGCGAACGTCTCCCGTGTAATGATTCACGAGCCATAGCGCGGAGAGAGCGGTGGCTTTTAGGAAGAACAGCTGAAAGAGGTATCCATTGAGGTTCCTTATTCCAAACACGATAGCCCATCCGCCGAATACGATCGTGGCGATCCCGTAGAAAGTAACGAGATCGGTCGTGAAGAATTTCATGTAGAGATAGCCAATGCCAAGGCAAGCTGTCGTATTCAAAGCATGGAGACTCGTAAACGCGTTGAGCACACGTGCCAGTTTCCATCGGAATTCGCAGAAAGGGAGAAGCGAGACGCTGATCAACAAGTAAGCGAGAACGCTCCATGTGTCGGGAAGCGTTATCGTGGAGGAGCCGATCGATTTAAGAGCGCAAAACGTAAGAACGGGCAGGTAGACGCCAAGTGTGGAAATCGATAGGATTGGGAGCCACTTGAATTTTCGACTGAACCCGATGCCCGCGATGTATAGCGCGAGAGCGGAAATCAGGGATGGCTCCATTTGTCCGACGTAGGATGAGAATATCGACGATGCGAAACCATAAACGAGCGCCATGATGGCAATGTTTCGATTCGCGAGTCGAAGGCTGGCGACGAAGACGGAAATGACGACGGCGAACTGGATCAATATTCCGACAAGCGGATTCTCGATGACGCGAACGGGCGGAGCTGCATAGGCGGCGATGCTGGTCAGGTAGGCCATGCTCAGGCCAGTCGAAATCAGAGTAGCTCCAAACTTCGGCCGCCGCTTTAGAAAATACACGCCGGCGGCCAGAACGGCGATGTCGGCGATGACTAGCTCTATGAAGCGCACCCACGGGGGCGTCCCTTGGGAGATGTAGACCGCGAAGGAGATGACGGAGAGAGTGGCCAGCAGTCCCCCGATTCTAGGGAGCCACCACTGCATGAGTCCGGCTTCGGCGGTGGACGATTCTTTTGGCGGCCAGAGACCGATAGAACGCAGAAATCCGGTTAGTCGGGCGCGGGTGGAAGGTTTGCGGGTGGGCGTTTCGGCGGGGGCCGCGGGCGGCGAGGGGTGGGTTTCTGGAGCGGTGCTTTCTTTGAAAACGATGTTGTGGTCCTCTTGCGATTTTTTGGAGGCCGCGGCGACTGTAGGCTTCGGGGGATCGGGGACAGCGGGCTCGGGAGTTGGATCCGTTTTTGAAACGACTGGCGGCGCGGGTACTGCGGGTTGCTGGCTAGGATCGCGTTGCGGGTCGGACGGGCCCAGTCGACTTCTGTCAATCTTCCTTGAGAGCTCCGATAGATCGTTCTCCAGTTTTCGAATACGCTGAGTATCCTTCGAGCGTTTAACCAGAAGGTAAATGCAAAGAGGTAGCGGGGCGAGGACGAAGAAGATTCCGGCGATTGCTAGGGGGAAGTACATTCTCGGGGCATTAGATTATGCGGAGATCGGCCGCTACCTTGGTCAAACTTGTTGTTTAGGAATGGTAGGGAGGACCGGCTCGGTTCTCCGAGAGGGATGAGCGTTGGAGGACCGAGCCGGTCCTCCCAACCTATTGTAAGATGTGAGTGGTATAGCAAATCCGGGTGGGAAATGCTGCTCGTATCAAAGAGGATGAA
>JAJFLS010000300.1 GCA_021772595.1 Opitutales bacterium | reverse complement strand
ACCGACATCCAATCCCACCGGAAATTTCCAAAACGGGAAATACAATACCACCTATGGGAATCGCGCCTTTCAGTCAGTTATAGATGCCTATAATTTGAAGCGAGGAATTGCGCCCAAAGAATTGAATGTCCGTTACACAGGAGAGTTTCCGGTTTTCTATCCCGATGAAAATCCCAAGGACGTGGTCGGTCTTAAGCGCCGAGCCTCTGGCTTTATCCGGGAAAGCGTGGCCGATAATAAACCGTTTTTTGCTCAGATCTCTCATTACGCCGCGCATGTTGATTTGGTGGCCAGGCAGGAGACTTATGATTACTTCGAGAAAAAGCCTCGCGGCCAGAAACACGACAACGCCGGTTTTGCAGCTATGCTCAAAGACATGGATACTTCCTTTGGCGAACTCCTGAGCTTGTTGCAGGAATTGGAGATCGAAGATAACACCTACGTGTTCTTGTTGTCAGACAATGGTTCTGTTCATTACTTTACTCAAACAGCGATACTGGGTCAAGGTATAGAAGTGTTGGATACGCATGAAACAGCTGTGAAATGGCGCAATGAACCACTGCGTCACGGTAAGCATGAATATTACGAAGGCGGGATACGCGTTCCCTTTCTTGCGCTGGGACCGGGCATCAAACCCGACTCTGTTTCTCGGGTCCCAGTAACGGGTCTTGATTTCCTTCCGACCTTTGCCGAGCTGGCAGGCAATGATGGAAAACTTCCTGATGAGCTTGATGGCGGAAGCTTGGTGAATTTGCTTCATAAGGGTGAAGAAGGGGAGGTGATACGAAGTCGAGAAGCGCTGTTTTTTCACCAGAGCGCGATGCGACCGGCGGCCAGCTCGATGCGTAAGGGGGATTATAAGTTGGTGAAGTTCTGGCGATCGGGGAAACCGAAATTGGAAGGTAACAGCAGGTTCTTTATTAGGAATCTCGGAGATAAGCCATTGGAGCTGTACGACCTTTCGAAGGACCTCGAAGAACAGTACGATCTTTCGGATGAAATGCCCGAACGGGCCAACGAAATGAACGAGGAGCTAATGGCCTTTCTCAAGGAAACGAATGCAGAGACAGTCTACACGGCTAGGAAAGCTCCCTACAACCTCCTGCATCAACGAGAAAACCTGCCGAATGCAAAGGATATGGTGATTCCGATGGAGTATATTTCGCCGTTTTGAAGCAATGGTTTAAGGTGCATACAATTCCAACTATTCATGAAATACATCGCTCCACTCTTTTTGTTCTTTCTCGCAACCACTGCACAAGGGGCCAAGCCCAATATCCTCCTCATCACAATCGATGGCTTAAATGACTGGATCGGTTGCATGGATGGCCTCCCGTAGTCTAATACTCCGAATATGGATAGGCTGGCAAAGGGCGGCATGCTCTTTACCAACGCGCACTGCCCCACCCCCAAGCCTCGCGCAGCGAGTAAGCAGCTACAACAGGTCATTTTCGAACCATCGAACAGCTTCCTTCGCGAAATCCAACCAACGGCATGGAAATCCTTACAACCTCCAGCCCATTACCCCCTTGCAAAGGCGGAATAAATCCATCAACCTACCCCGCGAATTGTTCACGAGCGTGCGAGAAGGCCAGACATCGGAACAATTGAATTTCCTCAACCACGAGCTGGACCTCTAGTTCATCTTCGACCGGCTGCGGGGGATGAAAAGTTCGATGAACTTTTGAAGGCAGAAGGATGAATGAGAAAAGCGAAAGGCCGAGACAATCGAAGACCGTTCGAGAACCTTCGGATTCGACTAGCTCACCGCAGGCCAGTGCCACTACCTTCTGGTCTGAGCTGAAGCGTCGCAAGGTCATGCGGGTAGCTGTAGTTTATGCCATCGTCGCTTGGTTGGTGATCCAGATTGCTGCTACGACGTTTCCGAAGCTGTTGATTCCGGGATGGGCGGTGAGCCTTGTGATCATGTGCGTGATCCTGGGCTTTCCTATCTCTGTAGTTTTAGCCTGGGCCTTCGAACTGACGCCGGATGGAATCAAGACCACCAAAGTCGCGAGAGTAGACCATCCTGAATTGCACAAAGATGCTTCGGTTCAAAGGAAGCGGAACTGGCTGGCCTACGCGATTGGGGCGGCGGCGCCGACGGTGATCTTTTCTATCCTTACAATCTTCGTCTATGTCCGTTCAGGCGGTGAGCCCCAAATATCCGATGAAGACAAATCCATCGCGGTTCTTCCACTGGAAAACATGAGTCCCGACCCTGAGAACGCATTCTTTGCTGACGGGGTTCAGGAGGACATTCTGACTAACCTATCAAAAATCAAAGAACTGTTGGTCATCTCACGTAGTTCGACTCTTCAATATCGCAATCCAGAGAGGAATCTTAAACAAATCGGAGAGGAGTTAGGAGTGCGTTACTTGGTAGAAGGTTCAGTTAGACGGGTAGCAACCCAAGTTCTAGTTACTGCACAGTTAATAGATACCCAAACAGACGGTCATATTTGGGCTGAAAGCTACAACCGTGAACTTGATGACATTTTCGCCATACAAGCCGAAGTCGCGAAGCAAATTGCAGGCCAGCTAAAGGCTGCTTTATCGCCAGAGGAGATTGAAAAAATAGACCGTCGTCCCACCGAGAACCAGGAAGCTTACGATTACTATGTAAAGGCTCGCTGGATGCCCCCATATTGGGGCGAAAGGGGCGAAGAGAATATCGCTCTAATGGAGAAGGCGATCTTGCTCGATCCCGAATTTGCTGAGGCATGGGCCAGCCTGGCGATCCAATACATTTTTCGGTGGAACCTTATCACAAAGGGCAATGATCCGGAACTCCAGGTCAAGGCCCACAATGCCCTGAAAGAAGCCGAACGATTAGGGCCCGATTTACCCGATATACCCTTCGCCAAATCATTTTTCGCATTTTTAGAGCAACACGACCACGAGACTTCGAGGCGTCATCTGATGGAGGCGATGGCCATAGACCTGAACTTTCCCTCGGCTCGAGGGATATTGGGATGGAGATGCCGTTTGATGGGTCAATTAGATGAAGCGCAATTCCATTTGCATGCTGCTAATCGTATCGATCCTTTTGATACGCGATTAGCCACCAGGCTCTTAGTTGTATATGTAGCACGTGAGATGTGGGATAAGGCGCGCGTCCTGAGCCAAAACTATTTGGGACGGACCGATGATGATAAAAAATGGCGCGCGCTTTTAGCCAGCACGGAGTACGTTCAAAACGGTAACAGGCAGGCGTACATCGCTGCAGTGGGAACGATTCCCGGTTACATTGACGATCCAGATTTGAAGGCTAGGACCGCGCTTGCGGACCGCGACTTCCCCAACGCACTTAAGATCCTAGAGGAGTCGGATACCGGGGGCTCCATTGATCTCATTAATGCCGGTGGTTTTAGTTTGGATTTAAACTTGAATCTTGTAGCTTCACTCATCTGGTTCGAGCTGGAAAACGAGGGAAAATGGCTGATCGAGGCAGAGAAGGCCAAGGCTCATTTTGAAAAGAAAATAGAAGATCCATTAGTTGACCCAGTAGATTGGTCCAAACTGACAATCTGCTATGCCCTGGAGAGCGAGCGCGACAAGATGGAATCGGCGATAGCGAAAGTCCGTGAGCTGACCAGCTCAGCGTATTGGAAATACATAGCCCAAGCAACATGCGAAACCCACATAGCGATCGCTTACCTGGTCCTTGGCGACCACGACAAGGCTATCGAAACGCTAGAAGCCGCCAGCCAACTGGAAAGTCCAACGTTCCTCAACCGCGAGCTGGACCTCTGGTTCATCTTCGACCGGCTGCGGGGCAATCCGAGGTTCGACCCGTTGCTGTATCGCGAGTAGTGAATATTGAAGGGTGAGGTAGCGAAGAAGATGACCGGCTTGGTCATTCGTTAGCAATAGGTTGGAGGACCTATTGAGTGTTCGCTTGTGCCTGAGGGGATGTCTAACAAGTCCGCAAATCATCCTTCATATTCGTAGTGGCAGGGTCGGCGCTCTTGACTGGGTGTAACGAAGTGAAGACCGTTGCGCCGCGCCGCGTAGGAAAATCACGCTCGGCTTTCGCGGTACGGCGCAAGCGCCGATCCTACAAAATGGACTTATTAAACACCCTCTAAGTCTACTTTGTTAGATTTCGGTTTAGCTCTTGTTTTTGGTAGGGCTGACTATCCTTAGTCAGCCGTGTTTGCTCTAATCCTGAACCGGCTGCTTAGGGATAAGCAGCCCTACCTGTTCGCTCATTTAACAAAGTAGAGCTAAGGAAATTGGCAGTGAACTGGGGGGTTCGCTACCTATGAAGGGATCGGTTCGACGCGCGCCAAACCGAGTGCTGATGAAGAGCCTTTGCTCGATCAGCCGGGATGCGGACGAGCGATGCTACAGCGCCGATGATGCGGAGAGCAAAATCGACAAGCTCGGTCAGGAGCTCAAGCTGCGCGTGCTTGAAGGCTGGGCGAAGAACTGCGATGCTCCCTGCAATTCGTTCACGAGTGCGCGAGAAGGCCTGACATCGGAACAATTGAATTTCCTATCAACAATGGAGAAACAGCCAAAAGCCAAACTAGGATCTGCCAGCGTATTGAAACTACTGGGCCGCCTGTCCATTTACTATCTCTTGTTTTTCGCAATTATTTTTAGCGCGATGTATCTATTTCCCGAACTAAAAGACTGGATGCCCCTTGGCGGCGCTTCCATTCTGATGGATCCCAGCGCGGAGGCCTCATTCGAGAACTATTCAAGTTTTTCGCATCTAAGTTCGAGTTCGACTAGAAATGCGATTACCCTATTTTTAGCTATCTTGGGAGTGACCCTGGTCATGTTGCCCGTAACTTGGGTTTACCTGAAAATCAGGGTGGTCAACAAGCTGGATCAATCGTTGGTGCAAACCATGATGCTCCTACCTGTTGCGGTGGCCGGCGTCGTTACAATCGTTCAAAACAGCATTGCGCTGGCGTTTTCGCTGGCAGGCATCGTCGCCGGAGTTCGTTTCAGAAATACGCTTAAAAACACCGGAGACTCGTTATTCATTTTCATTGCTATTGGGGCCGGGCTTGCCGCCGGCGTCAGGGCGCTTGAAATCGCCATTGTGGTGACGGTCGTTTACAATATTATTTTCCTGATTCTCTGGGATCTGGACTACGGCGCCGAAAACGCGCAAAAATACATGCGCCCCAGCGATCTGGAAAACGAGGATCCGCGTCCCTGAGATCCAATAGAGACGAATCGTACTACGCCATACGCCTACTCCCGGGGTAATTCTTCCGCCATTCGAAGGGAAGGCAGTCCTGGCGAATGTGGGTTTGTCACGATATTATGGCGACAACATGGCCGGCCTTGAAATCGTAAATGGCGAAACTTACGCCCTTCCTCGAGGGCTGAAAATCGAACTTCCCGAACCGGGAAATGAAACGCTGATTGAGTACCTTGAACGCCTCGCGATGCTCGAGCCTGAAAATCCGGCCGTTCGAGATCCTTTACGAAAACTCAAGGAGTCCAAGTAAGCGTTGGCTTCACTTTGAGAGCTTTCGGTTTTCTTTATCGATCGCTTCCTGAATCATCTCTTCAGCCTTCCCTGCGTGCCGGAGGTTTCCAATCACCATAATTCTGAACTTCTTCTCATTCTTAATGATCTTATAGAAGTCATCGATATAGCGCAGAGCCCGAAGCTTGTATTTACCCTGAAGGAAGTCGGCTTCTTCCCAAAGCTGGTATATCTCGTTCTTATTCCTGAGGTATTGATTGACCGTATCTTCCAGTATTTCCCTTTCCGCACCTATTCCTCGGTAGTGCCGTTCTTTGATCGAAACGACCGGAAGATTTGGATCCGGTTCGGCGTAGGGTGGATTGACCAAACCCGTCATGTCGAAGTCATAAGGGACCGGAATCATTCCGCTTGATCCATCTCTCAGAGAGAATGCTTTGCCGTTATGGCAGCACTCATCCTCGCTCGCAAAAAAGCTGAAGTCTGAATTGCCCAAAAAGAACTGAAACATTTCCGCCCGACACAAATCGCTCTGATTGTAGAGCGAAGGCAGAATAAACTTGTCCTTAACCTCTTTAGCCTTGAAGCGATCTTCGAACGTATTGACATGCTCGATGAAAAAGGCGGCGAAATTCTTGAGCTCTTTATCCTTTTCGGTATCATAATATTGGATATTCGTTAGCCTAACGCCAAAACTCTTATCAGTAAGAATATTGTAGGTCTTGTACGCCAAGTATTCCGTATAAATATATGGCTCGAAAGAAGGCCACGCGTCCGTGCAATGAGCCACCACCTTTACCTTATCGATCCCATCGAAGGGCGTCCCTTTGACTTCCGATTTCTTGAAATTAATCCAGTAAGGAGGAAAACTGCAGTTCCGTCTCATTCTTCGAAAATTGCCGCGCGCCTTGATTTTTACGCTAAGCGCCAGCTCAACACCTTGAGCGTCTCGATAGATGACTTTCCCTTCCAGCCAATCCAGTTCATCGCCCCGCTGTTTTTTCAGGGAAGCAATCGGCGCTTCCAGACGAATCGAAATTGCTTCATCTGACTCGAAAAACGCTGTATCCTTGGCATTCGAACTGGAAGCGATGCCTAAAGTAGCGAGAACAATCGTAAATCGTATTAGTATCTTCATGCTCTAATATGCTTGGGGTTGGCGGAGCGTGGATTCTCTTTTTAGAAAGAGATTACATTTTGAGTATCAGCATTTCAAATTTTAGTAAAGGCCGCTTACGCGGATATGATTACCAATATCATTTTTAAACACGCGATTGCTTATAGGAAAATCAATTGTTCCGATTCGCGGAGTAATTGACAGGGAATCGGGGGCCGTGGAAGGAGAGGAAAATAAGATGGGACAATCCGCCTTCGCAAAGGATGAGGCGAGACATGGGGACAACTGACCAGGGACAAGGGGCGAGAGAGATTTATTGAGTACGGGTTTAATACCCCGCTGCCGTTTCCGCAGGCGATCCCGTTGAACGGGAAGGGCTTGCCTTGAGGATCTTTATTGGCTGTGTTTAGAGGGAAATCAGGCTCTCCGACTTGGCAAAGGATTATCTTCCTTTTTTCAAGTTTCAAGCACTCCCCGCCTCGTTTCTCGCCTCCAGTCTTGAGCCAGAGCTATGTTTCATGCTTAGTGAATTCGGATCACGGCTCTTCTCTATACCCATGAACGACGATACTCCTCCCAGTTCAGGCAAGGACACTTCTTCCGATAAGCCACGCGCTTCCGGCATAGATCGATTTTGGGCGGAACTAAAGCGGCGCAAGGTCTTCAAGGTGGTTGGCTCGTATGCGGTTATAGCGTGGTTGATTATCCAGGTAATCGTTTCAGTAAAGAATCCACTTGGGTTGCCTAGCTGGGCCGATACCGTCGTCATTCTAACTCTGGTTCTTGGTTTTCCCGCGTGTGCGGTTCTTGCATGGGTATACGATATTTCGAAAACGGGAATCGAGCGTACTAAGGACCAGTCTGACGAGTCATCTGTGACGGAATTTAGTCCGGTCGATCGTTTGACCATAGTGCTCAGCGTCATGGCGGCAGTGATCTTGCTTATAACGAGCGCCTATTTTGTTATAGGAAACCGGAGTGAGACACAGACCATTGCAGTGCTGCCATTTGCCAGTATCGGTGAGGAGGCGGACATACAGTACCTCGGAGATGGTATTCGCGACAGCCTTGTGACCCGTCTCTCTCGCTTGAAGCATTTGCGCATCAAGTCCGCAAACATTGATTCCATAGGTGGGGATCTTGGTCAGTTGGGATTGATGCTCGGCGTGGAAGTTCTTTGCCGTGGTCGAATCGAGAAGCATGGCAACGCTTTTGAGGTAGTCGCAGAGTTATTGGAAACTGCGGATGGCTCCATTATTTGGCGTGAACAGTATTCGAGCCAATCGGAAAGCCTGCTCGATATCGAGGGGAAGGTGTCAGAGGAAATCGCGCGGCAGATGGGTTTCGAGCTTTCCGAGAACGACGAGGAGCAACTAACGCGTGCTTCCACCGCAAATCCAGCGGCCTATCGACTCTATCTGCAAGGACGCTACTTCTGGAATCGTCGAACGGTAGAAGGGTTTGAGGCGAGTATTGGTTTTTATGAAGACGCCTTGAAACTGGATCCCAACTACGCGCTTGCTCATGCGGGCCTCGCCCAAACGTATTTGATGATTCTCGGTTGGGGAATCGAGGAACCTATTGAGGTGGCCCAACGCATTGTCGATTCCGCTCAAACGGCTATCAGTCTTGATCCGTCACTTGCTGAGCCTCACGCGGCGCTCGGCTACTTCAAGACGATCTACGAACGCGACTGGGATGGAGCGCGCGAGGAATTCTTACGCTCTATCGAACTTAACAATAACTACAGTTCTGCCCATCACTGGTATGCCTTTTTGTTAATGACCAAAGGAGATATGCGGGCAGCGATTGCTGAAATACGGCTCGCGCGAGACCTTGAGCCTTTGTCGCCTATCATTAACGCAGAAGTGGGTTACTTTTATCTATTTAATCGGCAATACCAACAAGCATTCGATGCCTTGCTGGTAGCCAAACGACTCGACCCAAATTATCGCTCAACCGTGGCTTATTTGGCGCGAGCTCAGGCCTTGCTCGGGCATCGGGATGAAGCGCTCAAAATCATAGAGCGCTTTCGTGTAATTTCGCCTGGGGATCCCCGCCACAATGCCTATTTCGCCACGGTGCTGTCACTCGTAGGACTCGATGCTGAGGCGCGAAGCATTTACGAGGACCTCAAGAGGTACAGTGAAACCGAATACGTCCCGCCAGGCTTACTCGGGGTATTGGCTGCTTCTTTCGGGGATATGGATGCCGCAGTCGAGCATTTTGACTCTGCCCTCGATAATCGAAGCTTGGTGCTGTCTTGGTTACGCGATCCCTTGCTGAGCGACTTTCACGCTGACGATCGATATAAAGCAATGATGACGGACGTTGGGCTCGATCCCTGATAGCGGCTTTGTCCAACATAGGTTCGTCTGTTAGAAGCTGCGATTCTAGCCGGAAGAAAAATCGGCCCAATTGAGTTCCCTATCAACCACCGCATAGATAGCCGCCACCCGCATGACCTTACGCCTTTTCAGCTCGGTCTAAAACTTCACCAATCCGGTGGGCTGATCGGGACCGGATGAGCGTTTGCCAGAGTTCGGAGTAATGGCCGCCCTGCTGGATACACACTTCGCGCGATCTCTTCTCGAATATTGAAAAGGGGCGATCGGACTAGCCGTTGAGCTCCCACCCTTTTCGGTATCCCTTTCGCAAGAGGCGATTTGCTTCTGGGCTATTCGTAACTTCCATCTTTTTAGGATTGTAATCGAGTTTTTTGCCGACGTCGAAGGCCACCGCCCCGAGAAGGAGTTGCTCGATCAAGACGCCCGAATAATCAAAGTTGCAGGAGGTCTTGAGATCCGTCTTGCAGGCGTTGGTCCATTCTTCCCCGAAATGAGCGACTTTCCTTTCCGG
>JAJFLS010000299.1 GCA_021772595.1 Opitutales bacterium | reverse complement strand
GTGTTCGAAGTTCTGAGCGTGTCGATGAGCGTTTTCTCATTGAAGTTGTAGGCGGGCGAATTCTCAGCGCGGACAAGGATGATCGGCGAATAGATGCTGCTGAAAAGCTTGTGGTAGAGGTCTCGCTGATTGGGGTCGGTGCGTTTCCAGATTTGGTCGGAGGTCAGGCGGTCGCTTTGCTCGATGACATTCTGGTGCGTCTTGCGGGAGAAGAGCATGTAGTGAGGCTCCTCCAGAATGAATCCGCTGAAGGAGTATTTGCCGGCGAGGTAGATGGAGAGGTTCGCGTATTCCTTGGTGGACATGAGGAAGTAGCTGTTTTCGTCAACTTCCTTGAGCTCACGGATTTCATCGAACATGTCGACCCAGTCGGATACCCGGGCCGATCGGAGAGATTCCAGATTGGTGCCGATCGCGTAGGCGACCACGAATCCTTGGCCGAGCAGATTGCTTCCGAACGGGGAATTCACGAGATAGTTGGATTCTTTCTCCTTCCGCTCTTGTCGCTTCGATCGGCTGAAGAAGCGCCAGGTCGGCGTGTTGCCCATCGCTGAAGATTCAACGTCGATGACGAACACGGCTGGAGCGATTTTCGCCTTTTTGGGCCGTCCCCAGACGAGGCTGACCTTCTTGCCGGAGTCGAGGCGGATGGACTTCGACTTCACCACGATGTCGTCTTTGAAAATGCCTCGCTTAAAGGGGTAATCGCCTGAGGTGAGCGATCTGAGGATTTCGCGCTCCTTCTTGAATATCGAACCCGGGGCGAGAATACTCGGTTTGATGTCCTCTGGCGGCGCGTCCTCCGCGTCCTCTCCGCTGACAACCGCTAAAGCAAAAGCGCTCCATCCGACGAAGATGATTGCTCTAAGCAGCTGTGAAAGTGGTTTCATCAGTATTTTGGTTCAGCGTGAGAGTCCAACAGGTGAACGGTTCTCGAAAAGGGATAGTTGCACCAAAATACAGAGTATCGGCGTGCTTGCAAGACATCCCGCTGAAAACGGGCGTTTGGAGGGCGTGGAAACGAGGCTGGGGTCGCTGCGAGTGGATTCCCTGTGTAGCCGCGATCGCTGATCGCGGCTACAGTTAGATGCTCGGAGGAGGTCTATGAATCGATTCCCAGCATTTTGCCAAAATCTTCGTATGGCGTGTCGCTGGCGCCTTTTTTGTGTCGCGCTGCGGTTCCGACTCGAGCTTCCAGGCTGGTGACGACGCCGGTTCCTTCGACGATGCGATTCATGAAATTGAACAAAGCGCAAATGGAGATCGCGTCGAATAAGGCGTCTTCTGACCAACAGGCGGCTCGGACGGCGTCAGCGTCGGATGGTCTAACGCTGCTCGGTTCTTGAGTCAGCTTTTCGACGTATCGGATAATCGGTTTCAATTTGTCGTCAATGCCGGATGTATCCACATCTTGAGTAAGCCGATCGATCAAGCTGGGTTCAATGCCGTGGGCTTCAGCGATTACTTGGTGGGCGCCGGCGCAATAATTGCATGCGTTGAGGGACGAGACATAGGCGGCGATCAACTCCCGCTGGGCCACGGTCAATTCGGATGGACCGCGCAAGATAGCGTCGTGATAGCGAAGCAGATGCATCATCCCCTTGGGGAATCGGTTAAGGACGTCCGATAACTGCGGGCTTTCGGGGAGCTCTTTAAATGCGTTCATGAAATAAGACTCTAATAGTGTTGAATCATTTTGCCTACGGATATCCTAAAGCAGCCTAGGCCGCAACCAAAGATGATCGCCCACAGATTGCTCGGATCTACGCGGAAGTATTGTTGAAGTAGAACGAAACGAAAATCCTGCCCTCGTGGCTTGTCTCGGCGTAGCAACGCGAAGACGGAAGGAACGTTGTTAAACGAATTTTATTAACAACGCTCGTACCTCCTCCTTCGCTCTTTCAGAGCTACGAAGGACACAGTCGCTTGATTCACGCTTCCGTCTTCGTTTCACTACGCCGAGACAAGCCGCGCGGGCAGGATCCCCGTCGTAGACCCCGACAAGTCGGTGGATAACTCGGGGGCAGGATTCGAAAACTTTGCTTTAAAAACAAGATTATGACAGATAACACGGATCTACACAGATAACGTAATTATCATATATCGATTTTGTATTTATTGAGGATCTTTAGTAGAAAGAATTTCTCAAACTATCCGTGTGAATCCGTGCGATCCGTGGGCGAAAAAAAATTAGAAATTAACGATCTTAATAGAGCGATGCTCTAGTCTAGGAGGTCTTTCGAGTTTGTTTCTCTGGCGAAGAGGACCACGATGATGCCTCCGAGGTAAAGCCAGCTCAGGTAGTTGGCGGTTTGGATGATGCTCATGTCGAAACCGCCTTGGTCGGTCGGGCGTTGGAGCCAGCCGACGCCCAGGATAGCGAGACCGGTCGCTACTCGGCCCATGTTGAAACAGAATCCGGATCCTAGCCCGCGAAGATGAGTTGGGTAGATCTCCGGGAAATAGACGGCGTAGCCTGCGTGCATCCCGAGTGTGAAAAATCCGAATACGGGCAGCATGCACATTAGGAGTATTGGCGGCGAGGCGGTCGATTTAATGAAGAAGTTGAACATCAACAATGCCGCGATGAAAGCACCGACATGGTAGAATATAAACGCGCCTTTTCTTCCAAGCTTAGTGGAAATCCAGCCGAAGAGCACCAGTCCCAGCCCTCCGCCAATCGTGTTGAGAACCATGCTGAGCATCTCCGCCTTTTTCATGGCTTGCTTGTTTTCAGACTTGTCCAGCGTTTGAGCCAAGACGCTTGCCGGAGCTTCCATCGAAATGTTTTCCGCCATGAGGGCTTGGTTTCGAGCGTGCTCGAGCAGAGCATTTTTCCCATAGATGTGAACGCCCCAGAAAGTGACTAAGCCAATAGAAGCGAGCGATACGCCTACGAGAGTGCTTCGAAGATGGTCACTCTTGAACAAGTCGGGAATTCGTCCAGGCTTCGCTTGACCTTCTTGCTTGGATCGCTCGCGCATCTGTACCCATTGTTTGGGTTCTTTCAATTTTAGGCGTATCCAGATCGTTAGGGCAGCGGGCAGAGCACCAATGGCAAATCCCCAACGCCAAGCGTTTTCACCCAGGTCGGGATTGCCGACTACGTAGGCCCCGGCAGCTGCGGCCAATAGAGTTCCGAAAACGCTCGATGCATGAAAAATCGAACTAGTGATGGGCCGAATGCGCTTTGGCATAACTTCGGCCAGCATCGCAGAGGCAACGGCCCACTCGCCGCCAACTCCGAGGGCGACGAGGAAGCGGAGCCCAACCATTTGCCACGGGGTTTGGGCGAAGGCGCTGATACTGGTGAAGACCGAGTAGAAGAGAATGGTGATGATCATCGTCTTCGATCTTCCAATACGGTCGCTCATCGCCCCGAAGAAAACGCCGCCGACCGCTCCGCCGAAGAGGAAGAAGCCGAGAGCCGCATTGTTCCAGAAATTGACGAGCCCTCTGGTCTCGTTGGCTGGCAGATCCTGAGGAAGGAGCGAGGGCATGGCCTCTCGCATTGATGCGACGAATATCTGTCCTTCGAAAACGTCGAAAATCCAGCCCAGCGAGGCGACGATCATGACGATCCCCTGATAGTTGCTGAGAGATTTGTACCAGGGCTTTTTTGGATCGGGGGCGGGGGTCGTCATTGGCGGGGTGGGGTTTGGGGA
>JAJFLS010000298.1 GCA_021772595.1 Opitutales bacterium | reverse complement strand
GTATCCGCGATGGGGTTGGGCTCGACGAGCTTGCTCGCTTTGGGCTGCCGAGGCGCGAAGGTCGCTTCGGGAGTGCTTCCCGATTTCTCATCGAGCAATCCAGATCCGTTTTGGGCGGCCGTGAGGAATGCCTATCCGCTTACACGAGAGCGCGTGTATTTGAATTGTGGAGGCTTGGGTCCGGCGCCTTCGGCGGTGCTCGATGCGGTCGCCGCGAAAGCGAAAGAACTTCAAACGATCTCCGAAACGGGTCATGCGATAATGGATGAAGTCCGCGAGGTCACCGCGGAATTTCTGGGCGCTGATCCGGAAGAGATCTGCTTCACGCGCAATGCGACCGAATCGAACTCCATTATCTCGGCGGGACTAATACTAGAGAAAGGAGACGAAGTGATTATCGAATCCCACGCTCATCCCGGAGGGTTCATGACCTGGCTGAATCGCCAGAATATTCATGGCATTCGCGTGAAGATTTTCGATCCGGACCCTGATTCGTCGGAAGGCTCGATTGAGAGCATCAGCAATCTGGTTACGCCGAGGACTCGGGTGATACAGGTCAGCCACATCACCGCGCCGACGGGCATTCTTTTCGATGTTAAGGCAATCGCTCGGCTTGCCCGCGAAAAGGGCATTTGGTTCCACCTTGATGGCGCCCAAAGCGCGGGGATGATCCCGGTCGACCTGCATGCGATCGGTTGTCATTCCTACGCGACCAGTGGCCACAAATGGATGGGTGGGCCTCGTGGTACCGGCATTCTCTATATAGCCAAAGCGAATTTGAACGAGGTGGAGTGCAGTCATGTAGGATCGTATACAAGCGGTGACTACGGGTTGCCGGGTCGAATTATCTATTATCCGGCGGTGAAGCGGCACGAATACGGCACGCGCAATACGGAGCTCGTCGAAGGCTTGAAGGTCGCGATGGAACTTCAGCGCTCGATAGGATGCGAGAGAATCGAGGCCTACGGAAAGAAACTCGCGAGTTACTTGCATAAAGCGCTTTCGGAAATCGATAGCGTGGAAGTGCTCACTCCGAAGGATCCGGAATTGAGACGTTCAATCACGACCTTTAAAAGCGCGAAGGTGGATTTCGAAACGATAAACAACGCATTGTCACGTGAATACAAATTGCGCTGTCGTCGCGTGTCCGAACAAGGGCTAAACGCGGTGAGAGTCTCCACGCACATATATAATTCTAAAGCCGATTGCGACCAAGTGATCGCCGCCGTCGAGGAAATCGTGAAGAAAGGGTGAGCGCAAAGGTATCACGATTAAGCATTCACTCGACCTCGACGATCATCTCGATCTCGACTGCGACGCCGAGGGGGAGGGAGCTGAAGCCGGAGGCGGCGCGGGCGTGACGTCCGGTTTCGCCAAAGACTTCGACGAGAAGATCCGAGCATCCGTTGATGACTTGCGAGTGGCTTGTGAAGTCGTCGGCCGCGTTGACCATTCCGAAAACTTTGACGATTCGCTTCACTTTGGAGAGGTCTCCGATTTCGCCTTTCAAAGTGGAGAGCAATCCGATCGCGGAAAGACGAGCCGCTTCGTAGCCTTCCTTTTTGGAAAGATCGCGTCCCAGCTTTCCGATTACGAGCGAGCCGTCGCCGCGTTTCGGGATGTGCCCTGAAAGGAATATCAGATTTCCGCTACGCGTGGCGCCGACGTAGTTGGCGATGGATTTGCTTGGGGCGGGCAATTCGATCTCCAGGCGGGCGAGCGCCGCTTCGGGTTTCTCGGCAGCGAAGCTTGAAAGGCAAATGGTTGATGTGAGAAGCATCGATGCGACGATGGAGAGACAGAAGTTTTTCATTTTGCTTGGAGATTAATTGGTTTTGGAGAATGTGGAGAACCACGATTTGAGCCTAAGCGCGCTTTCTATTGTAGGAGCCTGCTCGCAGGCGATTTTCTCCCTAGAGTTACGAACCGGGCAATCGCCTGCAAGCAGGCTCCTACAATCGGGGGGTGTTAGGTTGATGCAAAGGGTCGGCGAGAGTGTTTGCGGATGTTTTTATCCGATGTCCGATTAAAGCCAAGGGTTTTGTTGTTTGGCGTCAGCTGGCATCTGGTTTCGCTGGTTTACGGTAAGCTGCCTGGGGTCTTATCGTTTGAAGGAAAGTTTTGTCTCCTTGTGGCGCGTCTTCGAAATAGCTCATCGCTGGATCTTGTAAAAGTCGAGGCAGTGCAAATGATAGAATTCTTGCAAGATGATCACCAGTCGTGAGTTATCTCGAAGACCCGTCCTGACATCTTTGATGTGTCCATGCGGGTTTTGCAGCGAAATGGTTCGCCGCTCGCTTCTGATCCGTCCCCAAAATTGAGACGACTGGAAATGCCTCTAAAATATCTAGCTAAATGGTTGGTCGCTACGGCCGTCCTCTACTTCTCGCTTTCAATGGCTAGCGCCAACGGGGAATTTTCTGGTCGTTGGAAAATCGATACCGATCGGAGTACTGCGCTCGATCCTTGGAGATCGTTGGAAATCGAGATCGCAGTTGAGAATTCGAAGGTCTCGATCGTGCGCTATTATGGCGGAGGTTCGAGGGTTGCTCAGGAGTCCATGTCGCTCGATACTTCGATTACGTCTCAAACAGTTGAGGTTGAAGGCTGGTGGGAAAACCGACATATCGGGGCCTATTCGGGCAATGGAAAAAAGCAGACTGTTTCGGCAAAGTGGCTGGATAAAGGACGAACATTGCAGCTGAATATCGAGATGGTATTGGAGAGCTCCCAAGGAAGCTCGAACGTCCGTGCGCTCCGCGAGTTGAGGCTGTCGCGAGACGGCAAGACGCTCACGGAGATTCAATTGAGATCCAGTAGGAACCTGCCTACGGTTCGCGTATTTAATAGGTTATAGCTTGTAGCTCGGATGATGAAAATGAACCGCTATCGATTTCCGTCTCGTTTAGTTTTTCTGGCTATCCCTTTGTTCGCTTTCGCGGTCTTCGTCACCGGCTTGGCCGGGGCGGACAACGAAGCCTTCGTCATGCAGATGTCCGAAGACTGGACGATTGAGGGCGATTTGCCGAAGCACGCGTTGCTTCTGAGTCTGCAAGGATTGGCCAATAGAGAATCGCCGCAACTGTATTTTGAATACATGCCATCCTGGCCGTGGAAGATTACAAAGCCGCTCAAGGAATTCTACGAACGGCGTCACGGTTTCGAATTCGAGGAGCTGAAGACTGCCTCAGAGGCGCTGGAGCATTTCGCTCGATCGGCGAAAGGCTATGTGGTTTGGGATAAAAAAGTGAGGACATCGCTGATCGTTGCCTTTACCGTGGCGGGCGTTGAGGACATCGTTGTCGTATCCGAAGAGCTGATTCCGCTGGTCGAAGGTTTCGGTTTGAAAAAGGTCGTGGATTTGCGTGGCGAATTCACGGGCATGCCTGATCACGAGATCTATCAAATCGCCTATGATCGGTACTGGGACCGCTGCAGTCGCGATGTCGTGATTTGGATGGGCGGAGCGCACGGGAATCGCATGGAAGCGGGAATGGCGGACTGGGGCATCTATCGGGGAGCGTTCTTTACCGATTCGTCGAACAATCCCAAGGATCCGGAAGAGCTGGCGTTTACCAATCGAATTTTCACCGAGCAAAATCCGCAGAGCTACGTCATGGGATGGCATTCCTACGCCAAGGATACGGAAGGTCAGATGACGACCTTGGTCTCGAGTTACGGGCTGCGTATGGAAGGTCTCAATACGCTGCCGAATCTGAGCTTCAATAATAGCATTCCGTTCACCGAGGGATTCAAATTCGCGAACAATCATAGCGTGGAACCCGATGAAGTTGTGGTGCCTGAAGAGAAGGTCTATGTGGCGCTTGTGCAAACCGATAGCATCGGCATTGGCGCGTGGACCAAGCCAGGGCGCGGGACGATTCCCTACGCGTGGCAGGTGTCGATGAGCTGGGTGGACATCGCTCCGGCGTCGCTCCAGTTCTTTTTTGAAGGGGCAATGCCCAATGACTATTTCATCGCCGGACTCACGGGGCCGAGCTACATGTATCCCAAGCCGATTCCCGCGAAAGCGTTCCCGATTCTGATGACCGAAGCGAAGCGCCAAATGAGAATATTGGATCTTCGTGTGATGGAAACGATGGACTATTCAGAAGGGAATCGCCACGTGGGAAATACTGAGCTCACAAAGGAAGTCGCGGATCGCTACTATGAGAATTTTCCTGACGCGATCGGCTTCATTAACGGCTATGGATCCGCTCGCACGTTCGATCTGCGCGACGATCGTCCGCTGATATCCTATGATTACTATCTCGGGCTCTATCGGCCAGAAGAGGAAGCGGTCGCGGATATCGAGGAGCTGATTACATTGAACCAGAAACGGCCCTACTTTATGCTCGTTCATGTTCGCGAATCGAAGAGTATCGAGAAGACGGTCAGCATTCTGAATGCGGTGAGTGAACCCATCGAAGTAGTGCCTCTAGACAAGTTCTTAAAAATGGCAGCGAGCAATAAAACTTATTCGACGCGATACCAACAGCCGGGCGATCCGATTGTTCGCAACCCTCAATAACTCTCCTATTAAAAACCTGCCCCAGCGCCGTATCATTGATATCCATACTCATCCAGTTTTTATGGGTGATGGAAATCGCCGCACGGATGTGAGGAAGCTGGTCGCTCGCGGTCGACGATTCGGGATCGAGCAGATGGTCGCGCTGGGAGATGTCTTGTTTTACGGTCGATCGCCTAACGCAAAACAACTTAGGGCGATCAACGACGAGACCGCTCGCGTAGTTTCATGGGAGCCGGATTACTTTTTTGGCTTCTGCTATTTGAATCCTAAACTGGGCGAGCGAGCGGTTCGGGCGGAGATTGACAGATGCGTGGGCGGACTCGGATTTCGCGGGATTAAACTGGAGATCGCAAACAACGCGATAGACCCTTGCATGAAGCCAGTGATGGAGGCGGCAGAGGCATATGACGTGCCGTTGCTGCAACACACCTGGAGCCAGACGAAGGTTCGCAAGCGGTCGTTCCATTCGGATCCCGAAGATACCTGCACTCTCGCCAAGCGGTATCCAAATACTAAGGTCATTATGGCTCACTTAACCGGCTGCGGTTTTCGCGGCGTGTTGGCCGCTCGCGTCATAGATAACCTGTGGATCGATACATCGGGCGCGGCGCCCGAAGCGGGGATCGTCGAACATGCCATTGAAAATCTAGGATCGAGCCGTGTGCTTTATGGTTCTGATTTGCCGATTCGGGATTTGCCGGCGGCGATCGGGCAAGTTGCGGGATCCGGTCTCTCGGCTGCCGATCAAAAAGCGGTGTTCTATAACAATGCTGCGAAGCTCTTGAAATTGGCATGACATTATTCGACACAAATGTCTGGTTCGGCTCTTGGCCTTTCGCTCCGATAGGAATTCCGAGCGCTGCGGCGCTGGAAAAACGTTTAGGAAGCAACGGTATAGAAGGCGCGCTCGTGTCCTCCTTCGAAACGGTCTTTCAAGTAGATCCGATGCCAGGGAATCGTGCCCTTCGCCAAGCGCTGCGAAAACGGAAATCACTACAAGCTCTGCCGGTGATCAATCCCGGAACTCCCGCGTGGGAGGATCATTTCGAGGAATTGGCCACGAGCTCGGACGTGCCGGCGTTGCGGTTGCTGCCTAGCTACCATGACTATAGATTGAATTCGAAGTCTACGCAACGATTGGTAAGAGCAACTGAAGCGAATGGAGTGCGACTGGTGATCACGGCTCGGCTAGTCGACGAGCGCCAAGAGCATAAGGCTGTGAATATCAAGCCGGTTTCAGTGGAAGCGCTGACCGATTTTGTCCAAAAGCACCCGCAACTGAATCCGTTGATCCAAGGACTGAATCGACATGAGGTAGAGGCGTTGTCGAAAGCGGAGGGTCAGTTTCTAACGGATACGAGTTTCGCGGAGTGGGAGGATACGCTCAAGGTTTTGAAGGGCTTTCTACCTGTCTCGCGCATGTTGTTTGGATCCTTAACGCCTTTGCATGTCCTCCAGGCGCAGGTGGACAAGATCCGATGTTCATCACTGACGGATCGACAACGCCAGCTGGTAGCGAGTGGAAACGCGAAGAATTATTTTGGATTATAGTGCTATATAAATTGTTAAAAGGTAGTGGCCGATCTCCGAGCGGCCATAGTGGTTAATCTAGTAGCGGGACGACTGCGTCGTTCCGGTTTAAAATAGCCGCTCGGAGATCGGCCGCTACCAATTTTGATGCGATATGAAACTACTGAAATGTAACTTAAGCAGATTGTGGCTCTTTGTATTCTTTGGGCTAATCTTGATGGGTTGTAGTCCGAAGCCACCTGTGGATGAGCGATTCTTGCTTTCATCGGAAGGCTCGGGTCGAGCGACGGCGTATTTGGAATCCCCTAAGATCGTAACCTTCCAGGGACGAACGCATGTTGCGTGGCTCGATACGCCAGAGGGAGGATTTCGAATTCGTATCCGGACTCTGGATCACTCCACGGGTTCTTGGTCGGAAGCTTGGACGATTGGAGAAGCTCATGATAACCACGGAGGGCCAGCACTGACTGTCGATGCCGAGGGCTATCTGCATGTCTTGTTCTACTCGCATCATCATCCGTTCCGGTATCGCCGATCCGTTCGGCCTAACGACGCGTCAGAATGGACGCCTTATGAGGAGTTTGGAGTGAATCTGACTTATCCCGCGCTCGTCTGCGCCAAGGATGGAACGCTTATCATGACGGCGCGTCGCAGCTATGAGGCACGTCCATGGGAATTGGAGATGTGGGCAAAACCGCTGGGGAAATCTTGGACTCGCCAGCGTGCGTTGCTTCGTTCGCGTCATGGAATCTATAGCCAGTTTGCGGCTTCGTTGGCTTGGAGCGCGGATCATTCCACTTTGCACTTAAGCTCACGTATTTATGAAATGCCCGCTGATGAACAATTGGCGCCGCTCACGACGGTAGGCTACCTGTCGAGTGCCGACGGTGGTGTGACTTGGACTCGGTCGGACGGAGCCGAGGTCGAGCTGCCGGCGACTGCAGAGACCTTCGATTCCATCGCGAGCGGCGGGGCCAAGGAAAGCCGCGTGCTTTACGCGGGATCGATGGCGGTTGGGCCTGACGGGCGACCGTATGTTCCCTACAGTATTAGAATACAAGATACGAGCCAGGCCTATCTTGCGTCGCCGACCAAAGATGGCAAGTGGCGGAATCTTCATTTGAATTCGTTTCTGCCCGAGGCGTTTCGCGATTGGGATCTCTTTATGCACGGCGGGATTTCCTTTGGATCATCGGGTCAGCCCACAGTGTTGGCGACGGTGATGCAGATCGCAGTTGACGGAGTCGATTGGGGCGAGGTCAGCACGGAGCTTGTGCGGTTTCGTTCGAGCGACGGAGGCAAGACGTTCGTGGGGGATGTGCTTGATGTGCCCGATCCGGAAGCGCCTCGATGGATGCCCAATATCGAACG